>JBCDJM010000142.1:0-17980 GCA_038747755.1 Cyanobacteria bacterium P01_H01_bin.35 | reverse complement strand
TTGAATCCCTATTCTCTTCTTCGATTGAGGTAATTAATTATATGGCAACTATCGAATCTCAAGACATGACTTTAGAAAAGTTATTTGATGAATTTTATGTTATTCCTGATTATCAGCGGGAGTATGTTTGGGAAGCAAAAGAGGTAAATGAATTTATTCAAGACATTTATGAAGAATTTTCTGAACAAATTCAAAACACTTATTCTGAGTATTTTATTGGCAGTATAATTGTTTGTAGTCGCGGAGAAAAATTTTATGAAGTAATTGATGGGCAGCAACGCATGACTACTGCTTATTTAGTTCTCTGTGCAGTTCGAGATTATCTATTAACTATTAATCCTAATGAACGTATTGAAGCATTAAAAAATAAGATTGCTGCTTTATATACAGATAACTGGGGTAACGATCAGTTTAGACATAGGGTAGAACTACAATATGAGGAAAGTCGAGGAATACTAGAAAATATTGCTCTACAAATAGATTTAGAGCTTGTTGCTCCTACTCGCTCTGTTAAAAATATTCAGAATGCTTATGGTCAAATTAGAGATTTTCTTTCTGATAAATTTGAACTAGATGAACTTGCTATTTCTAAGCTGAAAAAGTTTTACGCATATTTCCTCAAAAATGTTAAATTAATTCGAGTCAAAACAGCTAGTGTTTCCCATGCTTTGAAAATATATTCAACTCTAAATCATCGAGGTTTACCTCTGGATGATATGGATTTACTTAAAAATCTAATTTTTGCTAAAGCTAAACAAACAAACTATGATAAAATCAAAGTAAAATGGAAAAAAATGATAGATTTGCTCTATTATTCCCAAGAAAAACCAATGAGGTTTTTGCGTTATTTCATTTTGGCAAAATATGCAGAAGATGGAAATTATATTGCTGAAAAAGAAGTCTATAATTGGTTCCTGAAAAATGAATCTCTCTGCGGATATAAAACTGAACCAATTCGATTTGTAAATAATTTGCTTGCCTCAGCTCAAGCTTATTCAGAATTTTTAGCAGGTAATAATCTTGATGGAACTGTCAATCGTTATTTGGTAAATATTAGAAATCTTAGTGTAAACGTTAGGCAGCATTTAATATTACTTTTGGCTGTAAATAACTTGCCTAAAGATTGTTTTGTTGAGCTTTGTAGACAGGTAGAAAATTTATTATTTTTAGCAATGTTGACTAGCGAAAGGAATCAAAAAGCCTTTGATGGCATGATTCTTAAATGGGCAAGTGAATTACGTCAAATTACATCACAAGAAGATTTTAATCAGTTTATTGCTAACCAAATTATTCCTAGCAAACAGCGAGTAGCAGACAAATTTGAAAAGTCATTCTATAAACTGAATAAATCATCATTTCAGCCATATCAAATTAAATATATTTTGGCAAAACTTACACAACATATAGATGAAACTGCATGGGGTAGTGCAGCAGGAATTGATGATTTAAGAAATTATATTCTTAAATTAGAATTAGAACAAGTTTTACCAGAAAATCCGACAAAAGAAGTAATTACAGAATTTGATAAACCTACTGAAATAGGAAATTATAGTAAGCGTTTAGGAAATCTTACTTTATTAGAAAGTTCGATTAAATCTGCTCTGACTAATGCTAGTTTTGCTGAGAAAAAATTAGCTTATACAAAGTCAAGATTTTTGTTGACTAGAACTATTGCCGAAGAAATTTCTGTTGGGGAAAATACAAGTATAGATTTAGCAGTAAAAGATTTAAAGACATTTGAAAAATGGGATTCTCAAGCAATAGAAATTCGGCAAGAAATGTTGACTCAATTAGCTAAAAAAGTTTGGGATATTCCTGAGTAATTTCAGTTATTAGTTAAGGGAATAGGGAATAGGGAATAGGGAATAGGGAGTAAAAACACAAGTTAAGCTAAATTTTTCAATTCAGATTCCTTATTTCAAAGATAAGAACTTAATTGTCAATTGGTAATGGCTTATGACTAAATTTTTACTAATTATCTACTTTTCTACTCTATTCCCATCAAAACCGAATTACTACTCCCTACTCCCTACTCCCTACTCCCTACTCCCTATTCTCTAAAAAACCACAAAAGAATCTAAAAAAGCTTTAGCTTCTGGAAAGTCTAAATTTCCATCTTCAGCAATTACTTGCAAACTATATAATATTGGTCCGGTAGGGTCAATATATATTCTTGCCAATGTTTTTAAATCTGGTCTTTCTCGTGACTGTAAAATAATTTCTCTACCTGGAAATCCTTTGTAGTTAATTCTCTTTTCATTAACTATTATAGAATTAGTCTTTTGTGCCGCTCCGTCTCGCGCTCCATCTAATCCTTTTTCCACATTATATTCGCTCGGTTCGACTGGATATTTAACGTGAGAAATATAAAAAATTCGTTTTTCTTCTGGATATTTGTAGAATGCAAATAAGGTACTTAATTTTCCTAAAGGGGTATTGACAGATAAATTTTGCTCCTGTGGTTTTTGGGGAAAATAAATTGTATAACTGCCGTCTTTAGCCTTGTAGTTATACCAGTTATTGGCAAGATAAATAATATTAGTTTGAGTAAATTCTGATGAAGACTTTGATGATGGATATAGAATGTCTGCTGCATCTAAATTTGATGCTAAAAGTAGAATTGTAAGTGTACTAGAAATTCCAATAATTAAGGATAATCTCATTATCTTAAGCTGAAATAAAAGCATTATTAATAAAATTATAATTGATGGAAGGAGCGATCGCTAATAATGTGTTAAAATCCTGGATAAGTCTATTTAAGCAATTTAATAATGATAACCCGGTAGGGACATTCCATACAACGTCCCTACTTTCTCGTTTACTAAAGGGTTTAATATTATTTCAGGATCGAACTTAATGTATTAAGATCGCAAGATAGCAACAAATCCAGCTTGCTCAAAATGCTTGTCATAAGCCAGTGCTTCCAGAATATTTTGCTGTTGCATAATTTGGAACGAAGCACAATCTGTATGACTCCAGTCTTTATCCAAACGCTGGTAATACAATTCCAGAGCGCTGCTGAATAGTTCTGTTGTTTGCGACACTATTTCAATATTTGGATTGCTTTTCAATTTTTATATTAACATCATGTCCGGATAATCAGTGATAAAAAAAACTTTCTTCTTTTTATACTTTCTTCTCCTCTCTTCCCTCCTGACTCCTGTCTCCTGTCTCCTGTCTCCTCCCTCATTTATTTATAACTATTCAACCGGACATGATATAACATGAATGCAGCTCGTCTAAATTTGCTTCCTTCTTTAGAAAAAGCATTCAATAATTCTGTCAATACCATCTCGCTTGTGACAATGCGTAATGGCATCAATACTTTTGTAAGACTTTTAGCTTTCTGGTGCAATTCATCCTTGGGGTTGACGATCGCAATCCAATATCCGGTATCGGCAAATACTGTTTTCATTCTTTGCTTTTGGTATCTCCGTACAGATAATTATCTAGGTTATAAGATAGATCGCTAGGAATCTTTTCCCATTCTTCTGGAGATATTTGGCTACTAATTTCATCTATGGAATCCAAAAAGTTTTCTGAGGTTGACTCTGGTGAAGTTGCCTTTTTGTTTTCAGCAGTTTTTTGTTGGATTCTGAATTTGAGGAAAAGCAAAAAGTTTAAGACTTCCTCTGCTATAAAATCTGGAGATTGTTCGATTTCTTGTATTAATTGTTGTTTGATTTTCACGATCGCTTTGTTAATAGATAATGAGTAATGAGTAATGGATAATGAAAACTATCTCTAATTATCAATTATCCATTGGTAAGTCAGTCCAGGTGTTTTTTATGATAACTTGAACAGAGACTTTTGGAGTGAATTTGTTAGATTTTGTTGGGTTGAGGCACGAAACCCAAGCTAAATCTGCCTTCATCAGAGATTCAGACTAAATAAACTCAACGTGTTGGCGCATAGATTCGGTAGTTTGAACCTCCCAAATGCGAACGAGAGCTTTAATAATTTCCCCAATACTTTTGCTTTGCTGATGGCAATAAATAATGCCAGCATGTTCTACACCCCGTCGATGAAATCTCAGAAAATCGGCATCGTGAGTAAAAACTACACGGCCTTGCCTCAAGGCAAAAACTAAATGTTCCTCATCGGACACCCCCATAAGCTCAACTTCTGGAGTTGTCGTCACATCAATTTCACGCCGTCTCAAACCATCTGCGATCGCTCTCTCAACACTTTCATCTAAATGAAACTTAATTTTTTCTTCCATCATCAAATTTCCTAATATTTAGGCATTTTAGAGGGAATTTCTGCCTGCATTTCTCTTACTAAATCTTCATCCTCTTGCATTTGTCGTCGAATTTCGTAAAAATTGTCGTGGTAATAAGTCAAAGCTGCATAAACATCAGCTAAAGTAATAGTGGGATATCGAGACACGATTTCATCGGGAGACATCCCTTTTTGTTCGTGCCAAACTACCACATCTTGGACTCGAATGCGATGCCCGGCAATACGAGGTTTGCCCCCACAAACGCCGGGAGTAATTTCAATATGTTTGGACGTTACCTTTGTCATAAAAAGAATTTGAGTTAGATTGATAAAGAATATGATAACATAATCAGGACTTATATCATGTCCGCTTGAATACTTACACTTTGGAGGGGGTAAGGCAGAGGGCAGAAGGCAGAAGGCAGAAGGATTTTTACAATTGTGACTTAATCCTATACACAAATGATGCTACCGGACATGATATTACCCAAAATATCAAATCATAATCAAGCGATCGCTCAACCCAACAATAACAGAAACTTTTGGATATAATTTGTTGGGTTACCCTTCGGGAAGCAAGCTACGTTATACCTCTTAATCCCTATATCCGTGGCATAATCCGTGTGAGCAACCCAACCTACGACTAACTTTTTTTTGAACCAATATCACCAATTGTTATAGTTCCAGAATTCCGAGAAACATCAATTTGCCTGATAATATCACCACCAGCACTATAAACATCACGCCCTGCTCTAATATTCTCTTCTGCTTCCTGTTTAACTTCCTCCCATCCGCCATCGGGTAAACCTTTACCCCCACGCAATAACGCTACGGGAAAATCTTCTGTTTGGGAAAAGTCGAATATGGGGGTTTGTTTTTTGCCTAATTTTTGAGCGCTTTCGGGAACGGTTTTGCTCACATAATTCATTAGGTTGGAAACCGTGACAATTTTATCTCCTGGTTTATTGCCTCCTCCTTGTAATGCTTCCAGAAAATGGTATGTGTAGATACTCATTGTTCCATCGGAGCGTATCCATGATGACTCGTCTCCTGTGGATGAGGTGAATACTGCTCGTCCTATTCCTTTTCTTAATTCATCTCTCAAGTTTTTCGGGAGGGCGGTTTGACTGAAGTTTTCGGGTAATTCTAGTTCGTCTGTTTCTTTGGCAGTTGCCATTCCTTGGGCGTGACAACTATCTATTATTACTAATAGTTTTTGGGCGGATATTTGCTGGAGGGCGTTGTTAAATTCTGTTGCTGGTAATGCTGTTTTTTGTGGTTTTACGGGACTCGTATCGTGGGGGATTAAATAATAGTTTTGGCTTGATTTATCAAGCCAACCATGACCCGAATAATAGACTAATATTGTTGCTTCTGGGTCATTTTTTGCTTGTTGTTGGAGCCAGTTTAAGTTGTCTAAAATGTTTTGTTTTGTTGCTTGTTCATTGCAGAGGAAGCGGAGATAATTTTCATTGTCAAAGTAACCACATAAGTCGGGGTTTATGAAGAATGATTTGATGGCTTCAACGTCTTTGACTGTGACGGGAAGTGACCAGTTGGGGTATTTGCAGTCGCCGATTCCTATTAGTAGGGCGTAGTTGTGAGAAAGTGTTTTAGACATGGGTATTTTGGGGATTGGTTTGTAGTATTGAAGGCGTTGTTGGATGGTTTGAATGGCGTCGATGGTTCTATATAGAGTTAGAGCATCAAAACGGCTTTGTTGCCGAAGAAAACTATCATTTTGTAGTTTTTTTGTCAACTCAACAATTGTTTTTTCGGAACCTATTTTACCCAGAGCTTCTGGTATTATCCAACGCATATTAGAGTTTGAGTCTTCTAGTAGTGGAATTAATTCCGGAATCGCTGTTTCCGAAACTATTTTACCTAGATTTTCTGCTGCTCTGCAACGCACACTAATGTTTGAGTCTTCTAGTAGTATAATTAATTCCGGAATCGCTGTTTCCGAACCTATTTCAGCAAGAGAAAATGCTGAACTTTTACGCACTTTATAATCTGAATCTTTTAGAAGTTTAATTAACCCCGGAATTGTAGTTTCCGAACCTATTTTACCCAGAGCATCTGCTGCACTTTCACGCACAAAAGAGTCAGAGTCTTCTAGGAGTATAATTAATGCCGGAATCGCTGTTTCCGAACCTATTTCACCTAGATTTTTTGCTATTATCCAACGCGAAAAATAGTGTGAGTTTTCTATGTCTGAAATTAATGCTGGAATCCCAATTGCCGAACCTATTTGAACCAGAGCTAATGCTGCACTTCTACGCACATAAGAGTTAGAGTGTTCTAGGAGTGGAATTAATCTCGGAATCACAGTTTCCGAACCTATTTTACCCAGAACTTCTGCTGCTCTTCTACGCACATCAGAGTTAGAGTGTTCTAGGAGTGGAATTAATCTCGGAATCACAGTTTCCGAACCTATTTTACCCAGAAGTTCTGCTGCATTACTACGCACATGAGAGTTAGAGTGTTCTAGAAATGGAATTAATCCCTCAATGACGGTTTCCGAACCTATTTCACCCAGGACGTATGCTGCATTACTATGCACATGAGAGTTAGAGTGTTCTAGAAGTGGAATTAATCTCGGAATCACAGTTTCCGAACCTATTTTACCCAAGCCGTATGCTGCATTAGTACGCACATGAGAGTTAGAGTGTTCTAGAAGTGGAATTAATCCCTCAATGACGGTTTCCGAACCTATTTGAATCAGAGATTGTACTGCACTTAAACACACAAAATATTCAGAGTCTTCTAAGAGTGGAATTAATCCCGGAATCGCAGTTTCCGAACCAATTTCACCCAAGCCGTATGCTGCATTACTACGCACATCAGAGTTAGAGTGTTTTAGAAGTAGAATTAATGCCTCAATCACAGTTTCGGAAACTATTTGAACCAGAGCTTTTGACACTTCCGAAAACACGTTATAGATTGAGTCTTCTAGGAGTCGATTGAATGCCATAATCGCAGTTTCCAAATCTATTTGAACCAGAGATTTTACTGCACTTGAATGCACCCCAAAGTCAGAGTCTTCTGAGAGTGCGATTAATGCTGGAATCGCACTCTCAGAGCCGATTTCACCTAGAGCTTCTGCTGCTCTCTCACGCACATTGGAGTCAGAGTCTTCTAGAAGTGGAATTAATTCTGGAATCGCAGTTTCCGAACCAATTTTACCTAGAACTTCTGCTGCTCTTCTACGCACATTGGAGTCAGAGTCTTCTAGAAGTGGAATTAATTCTGGAATCGCAGTTTCCGAACCAATTTTACCCAGAGCAAATGCTGCTCTCTCACGCACACCAGAGTCAGAGTCTTCTAGAAGTGGAATTAATTCTGGAATCGCAGTTTCCGAACCAATTTCACCCAGAACTTCTGCTGCTCTTCTACGCACATCAGAGTTAGAGTGTTCTAGGAGTGGAATTAATCCTGGAATCGCAGTTTCGCAACCAATTTTACCCAGAGCAAATGCTGCTCTCTCACGCACATATTTGTCTGAGTCTTCCAGAAATTTCACCAACCCCGAAACAGCAGCATCCGACTTCGTTAACCCTGCCAACTCAACCTTCACCAACACAGGCAACTCCAACCGCTCAACCTCGACAAACGCCCGCTCCTGAAACTTCTTTTGCACCTCTCCCACCAACCTCGCTCCCAAAAACCAATCTACCTCCAACGCCAACCTTACCACCCGCACCGCTAACGCCTCATCCTCCACCAACCCCAACATCAACGCCACAACTTCCGTCCACTTCAAATAATTCAAATAATCCCACTGCAACTCATAGTCACTCAAACCAGACAACTGCCACAACAACCTTTCCGCCACATAATACTCCTGCAACAACTGATGGCGAAACGAAATCTGACCATCATCTCCCACCTGAATCAAATGATGCTCCAATAAATCCTCCAACCAACGCATCGCACAGTCAGTCGGAGCTACCACCTCCCCTCGCAAAAACTCCGTCAACACCTCCTCAGCTTTTTGCCGAGAAATAGCAACCATAATCTCAGTTTTCGACTCCCCATTCGTCATCACCCATGCCAACTCCTGCAATAACCGATCCCACCAACGTCTTGAACTTTCATCAACCGGAACATCTTGCTTCAGACGACTACGATAAGTCTGAGTAAAACTCCGAAACACCAACCCCAGATGAGCAGGTATTACCTTGTTATAACCAAACACCGAACACAACATCAACAAAAACATCGGAGTTTCCCCCAACTCCCGCAACCTCCCCTGCAACTGCTGCCATAAATTTTCACCATGCTCCGGCAAATAAGCACAGACAAACTCCTGCATTTGAGATTCCGTCAGAGGCAGCATTTCCAACCTTTTCTCAATCCCCAAATCTCCCCCCAGACTCAAATCTCGCGTCGTAAACACCATGGCAGTATTGGGGTAGTCTTGCCGAAACATTCTCACCTGTTGTCGTGCCTCTTCCGATGCCATCTCGTTAAACCCATCGAAGAGGAGCAAAAGGGGAGTGTGGGGAGTGTGGGGAGTGTGGGAGGTGTGGGAGGTGTGGGTAGGGACGTTGCATGCAACGTCCGTACGGGAGGTGTAGGAGGTGTGGGAGGTGTGGGGAGTGAAAGATTCATCTCTTGGTTCAGCAACGCCCAAAAATGCACCTTGACGGAGGCAAGTTTCTAGAGTTGCTTTATCTATATTTATGGTGGGGTGGTGTTTGTGGATAAATTTTTGGATTCTCTCAAGTATGGAAGTTTGACTGTAACGTAGTTCGATGAGGATGGGAATTTGGCCATTTGATCCAGACTTAACCTTATCTGCTTCTTCCAACAATAATCTGGCCAAAGCAGTAGATTTTCCCGATCCTGGTCTTCCCACCAATAAAACATGATTGGGGGCATATTTGCGCAAACCCTCCAAAACTGTCAACCGTTCAACTTTCTCTTCTGGACGTTCCCTCTGTTTTTCCTCCGACTCAATAGTTTGTACCATCAAACCCAAGTCCAACAGTCGAGAAATATTTTGCCGTTGCTCAAGACGCTTTTTTCCCGCCACATCCGTCAGAGTATAAACCTCCCACCATTTGGCGTATTCTTGGCAAATTGATTCTAAATAGGGCTTCCACATACAAGTCAAAAGTCAAAAATCAAAAGTCAAAAGTAAGAAGTTTCAAGTTAGAAGTTAGAAGTTATATTATGTCCGGTGGAACAGTTCATAATAAGATTGTAGGTTGGGTTAAGCGACAGCGCAACCCAACAAAAACAAAAGGGTTGTTGGGTTTCGGTTCCTCAACCAAACCTACTGAAAAGGCTTTTTGCCTGCTGTTGTCAAACAGCGCAACCCAACAAAAACTATTGTTCATATACAATATTGTAGGTTGGGTTAAGCGACAGCGCAACCGAACAAAAACCCAAGAGTTGTTGGGTTTCGTTCCATGCTTCGCAATGCTAACGCAAACAACCCAACCTACTGAAAAGGCTTTTTGCCTGCTTCTGTAAATTTGTATTTTAATCCCTAATTTAACTTTTAAGAATGAAAAAACAAGATAAAACCTTACCTTTAACCTTACTAGGAGCTGCCTGCTTAATGATTATCGGCAGTGTCGCTGGCTATATCCTCATATCTTCCGAAGAAACAGTAGACAATTTGCCCGTGGGTGCCGAGGTTGTCCCCAAGGATGCAATGATGACTTTACATCTTTCTACTGACTCTACTCAATGGGAAAATTTACAACAGTTTGGCACTCCTCAATCAAAAGCTGCTTTGCAAAAATTGTTGGGGCAGTTGCGCGATCGCTTCCTGACTACTTATGGCTATAACTATCAACGAGATATTCAACCTTGGATAGGTAAGGAAGTAGCGATCGCTTTTTTGCGCAAGTCTACTCTAGAACCGACTAACCCAACTACTCCCGATTCTCCGCCACCTCCTCCCGCTCAACAAGCAACTATGGTGGTATTGCCGATCGCCGATCCAACAGCAGCTCAACAAATTTTAGACAAACCGCGCTCTCCTAAAGAGGGTAAATTAGTTAAACGTACCTACAGAGGTATTGAAATTACAGAAACGGAAGGAGTACCTAACCAAGACATTTCCGCAGCAGCATTGGAAGGAAAGTTTTTGGTAGTTACTAATTCTCAAACGGCAATAAACCGAGCGATCGATATATATAAAGGAGATAATTCTCTAGAAGAAGCTCCTGGTTATACAGAAGCGATGAAAAGATTGGAAAGTGCGGCACCTTTTGCTCAAGTATATGTGAATATTCCTGCTGCTGCTGCTTATACTTCTAGTAAATCTATTACTCCTGTGTCTGAGGAAAATCTCAAACGACTTGAGGATAACCAGGGAATGGCAGCAACAGTCAGCATAGTTCCTGAAGGTATAGATTTAAAGGCTATTTCTTGGCTTAAACCAAATAGTCAGAAAAAGTTTACTGTAGAAAATAATGCCACAGGAATGTTAAGTCGGGTTCCTGGAAATGCTTTGATGATGATATCTGGCAGTAATTTACAGAAAATGTGGTCTGATTATGTCAAGGGAGCAGGAGCTAATCCCATTGCCCCCATTAACCCAGATACATTCCGTCAAACTGTGAAAAATGGAACTGGGATGGATTTAGATAATGAATTTATCAACTGGATGGGAGGAGAATATTCTTTGTCTTTGTTGCCTATTCCTAGAGAGAAGGATCAGTTACAAAAATTTGCTGCGGGATTTGTGTTTATGGTTAAAGCAAGCGATCGCCGTGCTGCGGAGGAGTCTCTGAAAAAATTAGATGAGGCGATGAAGAAAAGAGAATTTGAAGTAGGTGAAGCTATTGCTAGCGGACAATCTGTTGTCAAGTGGACTTCGCCATTTGGTGGTTTTACCGTAATTCGTGGTTGGTTAAATGGGAATGTGGCATTTTTCACTTTAGGAGGATCTGTAGAAAATCAAATATTGCCTGCACCGACAAATTCTATGGCAGAAAGTGTGGTATTGCAAGAAACTCTGCCATTAGAGTCAGAATCTTTTAATGGTAACTTTTTCATCGATATTAGTCGGACTTTCAATCCTCAAAACCTTTCTATTCCTCAGTTACCTACCAATCAAAAAATTTGGTTAGATGGTATGGAGTCTATTGGGGTGACATCTATTGTGAGTAATAGTCGCACGACTAATTATGATGTGTTTGTGAAATTGAAAAAACAGGAGTGATAGAATTCAAAAGTCAAAAGTCAAAAGTCAAAAGTTAGAAGTTAGAAGTAATCTCTAACATCGAATCTTGCTACAGGTTTATGTAGTAGAGCGACATAGCTATAATGGTGCGTTACGACGGATTGATAAATCCGTTTTCTAGTCTGAATTGAAGCCGTCTTTTCATGTCCGCTCTTAGCGGAAACGCACCCTACTCAATTACTAAAACCAATAGCTAAATGTTTAAATATTCAGCCAATTTTCTAGATCGGTTATGCTATTGAAATCTAAGAAATCTTCTCCCAAATTCTCCAATTTTTCAATAGTTAAATTTTCTATCTTGCTAATTGTTTCTGTATCAATTTCCCCAAAACGCTTTTTCAGTTGACGTATTATTAAGGCGATCGCCTCATCTTGTCTCCCTTCTTCTTTTCCTTCTTTTCTTCCTTCTTGTCTTCCTTCTTCTTTAGCAAAATTTATTTTTCCTCTTTCATCTTGTAATGCCATTGCCCGATTTTGTGCTATTTCTAATTCTTCTGGACTCATGCCTGCTTGATTAGCTAAATTTAAAGCTAATTCTATCTCTGATACTTCTCCTAATGAAGGCGGAATCTCATCGAAACTAGAAGCTTCTTTCAGAAAATAAATCCATTTATCTGCTAAACTTTCTAACTCTGATAGTTTTTTCTTGAACTTGGGTAATTCCACAAATACTAATCGTAATTCTTCATCCAAACATTTAAAATTTTCTGTTTCTTCTTTAAACACAAATTTATTAATAATTTTCGGTTTTTTTTCAAAAATAATAAAATCGGTAATTGTCACAGCTATAACTGGTTTAAGCATAATATAATCATCAGAAATTTTTAATTGATTAGCATATCCTTTCACCATGTTATAAATTACCCGTTTCCCGAAACCAGTCATGGATGATACTTGCATTTCAATTACCACAATTTTTCCGTCAGCTAAAACTGCTTTTACATCCAAATAAGTATCTTTTAAAGTCAAGGCTTGACCGGGATTATAGGGATTAATAATAGTTAAAGATTGAATAATTTTTTCTCCATTATAAATAATGGCATTGAGAAAACTAATTAATATATCTTTGCTATCTTCGGAACCAAAAACTTTTTTGAAGACATAATCTATTTTAGGGCTAAGAAATATCATATTTTTTTATCCTGATTTTTGTTGAATTATAGCAGATATTTTTGTAAAAAATAAATTAATAACTGACAGCTCAATATTTACCAAAATAATTAATAATTAAACAATTAAATAATTAGATAATTCAGGTTTAAAGCCTCCCCTTTCAAGGCAAAAAAGTGCTTGTTTGCGGAGCAGTCCGTTAGGATGGGATGGATGGGTTACCTAACCATATCCAATCAACCAAGAGAAATAAATTTTTGCCTTGAGCGTCAATCTTCTCCCTAAAAGGGAGAGGTAATTATCCATTATCCATTAATGAAACTGCTATTCCCAAATAACCAGAAATTTCTCGACAATATTCATTACATAATTGTGACATTCGGAAATCTTCATTACGAGGATAATTCGCATCTATTTTAACATCTGCTACTACTCTACCAGGGCGAGCAGCCATCACAATTACTCTTTGAGATAAATAGACAGCTTCATAAATATTATGAGTCACAAAAACTACAGTCCAATTTCGTTTTTGCCACACATCTAATAAATCCCTATTTAATTTACTACGAGTCATTTCATCCAAAGCACCAAAAGGTTCATCCATCAAAACAATTCTTGGCTGAGTTACTAACGCCCTAGCAATAGAAACTCGCATTTTCATTCCGCCCGATAATTGTCGTGGATAAGAACGTTCAAAACCATTTAATCCAACTAAATTAATTGCTTCTTGTACAATTGTGCGAGATTCTCTGAGAGATTTTCCTGTTAATTTCAGAGGTAAATGTACATTATCAATCACATGAGACCAAGGCATTAAAGCTGGTTCTTGAAATACAAAAGCCAACTCATTCTTATCCTTATTTATATTTGATTCAATTTTTCCAGAACTAACTTCACTTAATTCTGCTATTAATCGCAATACTGTACTTTTTCCACAACCAGAAGGTCCGACAAGAGTTACAAATTCTCCTTGATTAATTCTCAAGTTCATATCTTGCAAGGCAACAGTTCCATTAGCATAAATTTTATTTACATGACTACAGGAAATAGCTGTTTGATGATTCATTTTTATTGTTGATATTGATGTAAATTGATCCGCACAATTGGTATTTTACAACATTTATAGCAATATGATTTAAGTTGTTAGATATTGGATATTTTTTACGGAGTAGAGGAGAAGAAAAATAAATCTGCCTAATTAGTTTGACAAACATTATAACTTGATGTTGATCTTCACGCAAAACATCAATAATTGTTTCAAGGGTAAATTATCCTTTAATTCTTTACTTGTAAGCATTCAGCTGCCAGCTATCAGCTATTAGCTATTAATTCATTGCCTGATAAGCAGGAATTAGTTTCCCAGAAGAATTCAAAGTTTATGTTTGCTCCGCATTCCGCAGGAAAGAATAAAGATCATTAGCTAACCGAAGAAAGTTATTACTTGAAAAAGCTGAATGCTGAATGCTAATAGCTGAATGCTTACCTTTACTTTATATTAACTATAGCCCAGTCTTGGAGTCGGAATAACGTCAAAGTTCATATCTATTGAAAAAAACCGAATAAACTACTTGACTCTCCAGTTAACTAGAGACTTTATTATAGAGATATTAGTTTTATAGTGTTACGCATTAAGGTTAGGAGATTTATCAATCCTGTTTGCGCAGCATTCCGTAGGAAAACCATTTTACAGTCTACTATTCCCTATTCCTTATTCCCTAGCGCGTAGCGCTATAATTTCTCTTCCTAGTTATCAGGAGGCAATTATGGAAATAACATACTTAGAGTTAAAAGGTATGGGTTGTGCTGCCTGTGCTAATAAAATTCAAAAAGCTATTGAAAATGTAGCTGGTGTAGCAGAATGTCAAGTTAATTTTGCTATGGCACAAGCAACAGTTAAGTACAATTCCCGCAAAACAAATTTACATAAAATTCAACAATCTGTAACAGATATTGGCTTTGGAGCAGAAGCACTTCAGGAAACAATAAATCTGGCAGAAAAAGACAGAGAAAATCGCCGAATAGAACAACAAATGAACAATAAAGTAGTTGTCGGCGGGATTATTAGTGGAATTTTAATTATTGGTTCGTTGCCGATGATGACCGGATTAAATATTCCCTGGATACCAATGTGGTTACATAATTCCTGGCTACAATTAGTCTTAACCACGCCTGTAATGTTTTGGTGCGGTAAATCATTTTTTATTGGTGCTATAAAAGGATTAAAAAATCGTTCTGTAGATATGAATACTTTGGTTGCTCTAGGTACGGGGGCAGCTTATTTATATTCTTTATTTCCTACATTTTTTCCAGATTTTTTTACTAGGCAAGGATTAAATCCAGATGTTTATTATGAAGCAGCAGCCGTCATTATTACTCTAATTTTATTAGGCAGACTTCTCGAACATCGCGCCCGGAAACAAACCTCAGCAGCTATTCAAAAATTGATGGGTTTACAGGCAAAAACTGCTAGAGTTATTCGAGATGGGAAAGAAATAGATATTCTGATTGAACAAGTAAAAATTGGCGATTTGATAGTGGTGCGTCCTGGGGAAAAAATTCCTGTAGATGGGTTAATAAAAGAAGGTAATTCTACAGTGGATGAATCGATGGTTACTGGTGAAAGTTTGCCTGTAGAAAAACAATCAGGGGATGAAGTTATTGGCGCAACAATTAATAAAACTGGTAGTTTTAAATTTGAGGCTGCCAGAGTCGGAAAAGATACAGTATTAGCTCAAATAATTAAATTAGTTCAACAGGCACAAAGTTCAAAAGCACCAATTCAAAAATTAGCAGATATGGTAATTTCTTGGTTTGTTCCTGTTGTAATGGGGATAGCGATCGCTACTTTTCTGATTTGGATTAGTCTGACTAGCAATTTAACTATGTCGTTAATTACAACAGTTAGTGTTTTAATAATTGCTTGTCCTTGTGCTTTAGGATTAGCTACTCCTACTTCTGTCATGGTTGGAACTGGAAAAGGTGCAGAAAATGGCATCTTAATTAAAGGTGCAGATAGTTTAGAAGTTGCTCATAAAATTCAGGCAATTATTTTAGATAAAACAGGCACACTTACCCAAGGAAAACCTAAAGTTACTAACTATATAACTACTCAAGGAACTGCCAATGAAAATGAAATTAAATTGTTAAAAATAGCAGCAGCAGTTGAACGAAAATCTGAACATCCTTTAGCAGAAGCAATTGTTGAATATGCTCAAGCTCAAGGAGTAGAATTTCCTTTAGCAGAACCTGAAAAATTTGAGGCAATTTCAGGCATGGGGGTACAAGGAATTGTCTCAGATAAATTAGTACAAATTGGTACTTCTCGCTGGATGAATAAATTAGGAATTGATCTTACTAATTTGCAAAGTCATCAAAATAAATTACAAGCTGATGGTAAGACTACTGCTTGGATAGCAATTGACGGTAAAATTGAAGGAATATTTGGCATTGCCGATACTTTAAAACCATCCTCAAAAAACGTAGTTCAAACATTACAAAAAATGGGAATAGAAGTAGTAATGTTAACCGGAGATAATCGCCAAACAGCAGAAGCGATCGCTGCCGAAGTTGGCATTAATAGAATATTTGCTGAAGTGCTGCCAGACCAAAAAGCTGAAACTGTCAAAAATCTACAATTAGAAAAGAAAAAAAGAACTGATAACCATCAAATTGTGGCAATGGTGGGAGATGGAATTAACGATGCTCCAGCATTAGCTCAAGCAGATGTCGGAATAGCTATTGGTACAGGTACAGATGTAGCGATCGCTGCTAGCGATCTGACATTAATTTCTGGAGATTTAACTGGTATTGTTACGGCAATTAAACTGAGTCGTGCGACTATGAAAAATATTCGTCAAAATCTGTTTTTTGCATTCATTTATAACACTTTAGGTATTCCTATTGCTGCGGGTATTTTGTATCCTTTAATTGGTTTGTTATTAAATCCAATTATTGCAGGTGGAGCGATGGCATTTAGTTCCGTTTCTGTGGTGACAAATGCTTTGCGTTTAAGGAAATTTAAACCTCAATAAATTCTGTTTTAGGTGAATTAGGGTTCGTCAGAGTCTGATTTTAGAAGAAGTTATTGTGAAATACGGAATATAGTTTCATAAAATCACCAATTCTATCTGAGATATTGGTAGGCGAGGTTAAAAACTCAGTCTACCAATGAAAAGTTAGAAATGTTGAACAAAACTGACACTGTAAATCAACTCTATTAGGTAATAGATCATAAATCAAAATAATTCACCTTTATACAGATCCTCTAAATTGAAATGCCCAGAGGAGACCCCAGAAGGATTTAAACTCATTGCTGAGAACGACCAGACATTAAATTTGATCTTTGCTATGTTTGGTTTTCTTAGTTTTCTTGGCTTTGTTAGTTTTTTCCTTTTTTTTCCTATTAGTGTTTTTCTTATTATTATTTTTGTTCGTGAGTTAAATATAAGAGCTGATTTATAAAGTAAATATTAAGGCGCTGAATTACTTGCTATACTTAGGTTTCAGAAGATATTTTCAAATAAAATCCTAATTGCTAAAAGCTAGGTAATATAAGACTTTTAGCGAAGTTTACAAATCAGCTCTAAGATTATTGTTCTTATCATTGTTCTTATCATTTTTCTTATCACCTTTCTTATTACTAAAAATTAGGGATTTATATTTATCTAAAACCAGAAAATTTGAACATCTTGGAGAATTATTTCTGCCTGAGTATCCTTTAAAATTAGGAAGTAGCTATGAAATTCGCTATCGCCGTCCGTTACGTTCAGGGGTAACTCTGAATAGAAATAGTGAATTCAAAGTACAGTTAGTGTATTCAGAAGTAGTAACTCACGGTATAGGAAGTGATGAAGAAACTAAAGAACACATAATTTTAGAGCAACCTCTAATTAATCAAATAGTGCCTGGGGATGCTAAGGCAATTGAATTTACAAAATCAATTGAGATTCCTCAGAAGAGTATCCCATCATTAGAGCTAGAGCACAATCGTATTTGGTGGAGAATTGTTGTAGTTTTAGAACCAGAAGGCTTAGAATCAAAGAAGAAAACAAAAAGATCGTTTAATCGTTTAGACTATACTTCATCTGAGACAAAAAAAATAGACGATGATTAAACGAGGAATAAAATATTGTAAACTCTCTGAATTACCAGCAAATGTTGGTGAATATAAACTACTTTTAAATCAAAAAATCACCAAAATCTTGAGAGTAGGAGCATATAATTTACTGGTATATAAAAAACAAAAATATCGTGACAAATCTGTTTCAGAAAAATGGTATATTTTAACCAATTTATCGTCACCAAGACAAATTAAAAAAATATATAGTCAGAGAATGGGAATTGAAGCAATGTTTAAAGACTATAAAACTGGTGGTTACAATCTAGAATCAGCGAAGGCGAATGAAACAAGATTGAATAATTTAATTTTATTAATAGCTATTTCAT
>JBCDJM010000141.1:0-18071 GCA_038747755.1 Cyanobacteria bacterium P01_H01_bin.35 | reverse complement strand
CCCCCCCTCTTCCCATCCCCCCATCCCCCCATCTCCCCATCTCCCCATCTCCCCATCTCCCCATCTCCCCATCTCCCCATCTCCCCATCTCCCCATCTCCCCATCTCCCCATCTCCTTCTTTTAATCCCACAGAAGCGATCGCCTCTGTCCAAACTTTAGCCGAACCATCTAATAAGGGAACTTCTGGCCCATCAATTTCAATTCGAGCATTATCTATACCCATTCCTGCCAAGGCAGCTAATAGATGTTCTACAGTACGGATGTGAATATCTCCAGTACCTAATTCTGTGGAGAGAGTAGTAGAAATAACAGAAGATATTTGAGCATTAATAATCGGAGTTTCTGGTAAATCAACTCTGACAAAATATCTACCTGTATTTTGAGGAGCAGGCATAACTTTAACATGAGATTTTATACCACTATGCAAACCTATTCCTGACTGTGAAAATTCTGCTGCTAAAGTATATTGATAATTCATAATTATTGTAATATTTTTTGCTCGTTTGTATAGTAGAGAACAGAAAACAGGAAATAGAAAATAGGGAACAAGCAAAAGAGATTCCCAACAAACATTTATCAAACTAGATATAGTACCATTTTTGATAAGGGCAGAAAAATCAAGGGATAATTCTTCCAACTACCTACGCTATAATTCCCTGTTTTTCCCACACTTCCCACACTTCCGACACCTCCCACATTCCCCTACTTCTTATTCACTATCGCCACTTGATATCTACTACCAACTTTTTTCAAATTAAAAGTATTAGAAGACTTTAAAAAATCAAGAAATTTACCACTTAATTTCAACTGTTTCAGGATTGTACTAATAGAATGACTATATTGTTTTTGAAATGCTGTGCCAATATTAGAAATGTAAATATAATCACGAGGAGTATCAGCAGCTAAAACTTTAATAATACTCACTAAAGCTTTTTCCAATTCTTCTGGAGAGCTAATTATCTGTGAATTTAAACTCTGTAAATTTTGGGCGATCGCCACTTCATATTTATTACCAATTTTTTTGATATTAAAGCAATTAGAGGAATTTAAAAAGTCGATAAATTTACCAGTTAATTTCAACCGTTTTAGGATTGTACTAATTGAATGATTATATTGTTTTTGAAATTCTGAGCCAATGCTAGACATACAAATATAAGCACGAGGAGCATCAGCAGCTAAAACTTTAATAATACTCACTAAAGCTTTTTCCAATTCTTCTGGAGAGCTAATTATCTGTAAATTTAAACTCTGTTTATTTTGGGTGATCGCCACTTGATATTTGTCACCAACTTTTTTGATATTAAAGGCATCAGAAGATTTTAAAAAGTCTATCAATTTGCCGCTTAATTTCAACTGTTTCAAGATTGTAGTAATAGAATTACTGTATTGTTTTTGAAATTCTGTGCCAATGTTAGAAATACAAATATAACCACAAGGAGCATCAGCAGCTAAAACTTTAATAATACTCACTAAAGCTTTTTCCAATTCTTCTGGAGAACTAATTATCTGTGAATTTAAAGTCTGTAAATTTTGGGCGATCGCTACTTGATATTCTTTAGACTTAGAGTTTTTTTTAATTCTAAATCTAGAAGATAATTTGAAAAATTGAATCAGGTTATTGTTAATTTTTAAATACTTTAATACCCGCTCCGTATCCTCTCCAAATATTACCATAAATTTTTGATTGACTAATTTTATTTTTACAAAAATTTGATTCTTTTTGACTGGAATATTAGAGATTATTTTCATCAATTCTTGCTCAAAATCTGCTTGAGAATTAATCTGAGGTAAATCAACGGTATTTGAATGAGTATTTTTGCTATTTTCAACAAATTTTGTAGCAATATTTTGAGTTAAAAAAATATCGTTTTTTGTGGAATTTATCTGTGATAAATGTGGAATTTCTATTGCCATTTTTAAGCAAAAATTTCTCACCTCTAAAGTATTTCTATTCTCTATACTCAGAACATTATCTAATTGTCTTCTCACTCTATAAACAATCAAACCTTGATTTTGTAAACTGTTACAAAGATGAGTCAATAACCAATCCGAAGAACAAACAAAAACAGCTTTAGCATCAGAATATTGCCTACCAATAGCTGCCCCCATAGACATCATTTGAGCATCAGCACTATTTTTACCTTCAGGAACATGAATAAGTTGATATCCACGCTCAAAAAGTTCTGCATCATATTTGCTCAAACTAGAGTTTTTCCAGTTAGCAAAAGCAATTTTAACTTGTAAAGAATATTCAGAAATATTAGCTAAAAATTTCTCTGCATTAATATCAATTTTCAGATTTTCAGCATCTAATAATAAAATTGCAATTCCAGCTTTGGGTGCTTCAGCTAAAGTTGTTGACTCAGATTGATTAACAGAAATTTCCTGTCCTATATTTAATGTGGCTAACTCTACAATAAACTGCCGACCACAATCTTTGCATAGATAGGGTTGGTAATTTTTAGGACGACCATTTTTCCGTAAAGACGTAGAACCACAAGTAGGACATTTCATATATTAAGTCAAAAGTCAAAAGTCAAAAATCAAAAGTATTTGATTTCATATTCAATAATTTTATTTGAATGACCTATTAAGTCAAAAGTTAGTCACAAGTACCAGCACCTCAAAAACTTTATATCAAAAGAAACTTTCGAGTCACAAATGAGATTAAAGCTATTTATCCTAATTTAGGATACCAATTACCATAAAGTAATGCTATATTTCAACAGTAAAATAGTTACCAAGATTCAAAGTCTTTTTTTGACAATTATTAGTAGTTTAGTATAAATTTTTCCAGCTTTTAACCTCACCCTCTCCTCCCACACTTCCCACACTTACCAAAAAATAAAGGTATAAAGCCTCTCCATTCATAGACAAAAAATTCCTTTTAGGCAATCCTCTTCTTTATAAGAAGAGATAATTATTAATTGTTAATTATTAATTATTAATTATTGAACCACCCGATCAGGTATAGCATTCTTTTTGAGAAATTGTATGACTCCTAATTCCTAACTCTTGACTTCTATAATAGGATAACTATCGTTTAACAAAAATTAATAAAATTATGGCCCGCGATTTAAGAGGATTCCTAAAAATATTAGAAGACCGAGGACAACTACGCCGAATCAATGCCTTAGTTGACCCTGACCTAGAAATAGCAGAAATTTGTAATCGAATGCTACAAAAAGGTGGCCCTGCTCTCCTATTTGAAAATGTTAAAGGGTCTGACCACTCTATAGCAATAAATCTTTTGGGTACCGAGGAACGAGTATGCTGGGCAATGAATATGGAAAAACCCCAGGAGTTAGAAAGCTTGGGTAAAAAATTGGGAATGCTACAACAACCGAAACCTCCAAAAAAGATTTCCCAAGCAGTAGAATTTGGTAAAGTTCTATTTGATGTAGTCAAGGCAAAACCAGGGCGCGACTTTTTCCCCCCTTGTCAACAGGTAATTATTGAAGGGGATGCTCTTGACTTAAACAAAATTCCGATGATTCGCCCTTATCCTGGGGATGCAGGTAAAATTATTACTCTGGGTTTGGTCATTACAAAAGACTGTGAAACAGGTACTCCTAATGTAGGAGTTTATCGGTTACAATTACATAGCCGTAATACCATGAGTGTACATTGGTTATCTGTCCGTGGTGGAGCGCGACATCTACGGAAGGCAGCAGAAAATGGGAAAAAATTGGAAATTGCAATTGCTCTGGGAGTAGATCCTTTAATTATTATGGCTGCTGCTACTCCAATTCCAGTAGATTTATCTGAATGGTTATTTGCTGGACTTTATGGTGGTTCCGGTGTCAAGTTAAATAAGTGCAAAACCCTAGATTTGGAAATACCTGCGGATTCAGAATTTGTGCTAGAAGGTACTATTACTCCTGGGGAAGTATTGCCAGATGGCCCCTTTGGCGACCACATGGGTTATTATGGTGGAGTGGAAGATTCTCCGGTAATTAGATTTCACTGCATGACTCACCGGAAAGACCCAATTTATTTAACAACTTTTAGTGGTAGACCTCCAAAAGAAGAAGCAATGATGGCGATCGCTCTGAATCGGATCTATACTCCTATTCTCAGGCAGCAAGTTTCGGAAATTGTAGATTTTTTCCTACCAATGGAGGCGCTCAGTTACAAAGCTGCAGTTATTTCTATTAAGAAAGCATATCCTGGTCAGGCAAGACGAGCAGCTTTAGCTTTTTGGAGTGCTTTGCCACAATTTACTTATACAAAGTTTGTCATAGTAGTAGATGATAGTATCAATATTCGAGACCCACGTCAAGTAGTTTGGGCAATTAGTTCTAAAGTAGATCCTTCTAGAGATGTGTTTATTTTACCCAATACCCCTTTCGATAGTTTAGATTTTGCCAGTGAGAAAATTGGTCTAGGTGGTAGGATGGGAATAGATGCGACGACGAAAATTCCGCCTGAAACTGACCATGAGTGGGGTGCAACTTTGGAGTCTGACCCAGATGTAGCTGCAATGGTGGAGAGACGTTGGGGAGAGTATGGGTTAGATGATTTGAAGTTAGGAGAAGTTGACCCGAATTTGTTTGGATATGATATTCACTAGACAGTACAAAATTCTTGGAATAGTCATGGCTATTCCAAGGCTAGTTATGTCTAGCCTTAGCTATCAGCAATCCCAAAGTTAGAAACTCGCGAGACTGAGCTGTATGTGCTGTAAGCTTTGCCAAGTATAGCATTCTTTTTGAGAAATGGTATTAGACTTGGACTTACTCATATCTAGGTGAATGCAGGATTTTGTGCTGCCCACTGTTATTTTTACCCTTTTTCCTTGCTTTGTGCAACAAAGCCATTTACTATAATAATTGAAAAAAGTTCCTAATTAAGTCAAAATCCGATGTTCTATTTCTATAAATATCTTAAAAGGTTTTTTCTAATCAGAGATACTAAAAATGGTAGTCCATCGAGTAATGGTAATATATTCAAATAGGGTAATAAAGGAGACTGGTAAAAAAAGCTCTATCTCTATTTATATATATAAAGGTTTAACAATACCATGCAACAACGTAGGGTTAAGCCACTCTTCTATGGCCTCTGGACTCAGCCAAAATGTCAAACTTCCTCTTTGTTTGAAGGAAATATCATACTTCGACCAATTTTTGAGCTGATACTGGGCCTTGAACTTGGACTTACTCATATCTACTTACTGTAGTTTTGTGTACCATCTTGATGCTTTTATACCCTCTAATCATCTTTTGTGCAATAAAGCCGTGAGAATAACCAAAAAAATTCCCTATATAGCTGCGCTCAGACCACGACAGTGGACGAAAAATCTGATTGTCTTTGCTGCTCCCTTGTTTGCTTTTAGTATCAATGGGCAATCTTTTCTGAGTAGTTTACTAGCTTTTATCTTGTTCTGTTGTACTTCTAGTAGCTTCTACCTGCTCAACGATATCGTTGATGTAGAAGCTGATCGCCGGCATCCAGTTAAGTGCCAGCGACCGATAGCAGCAGGCCTGGTCAGTATTCCCATAGCGTTTGTTATGGCAGTAACCTTGCTCGGTACTGCTCTAATCGGGGGCTGGCTACAATCACCAGCTTTAGGGAGAACCCTGATTGGCTATGGGATGTTGCAAACGGCTTATAACCTGAAACTCAAGCACCTTCCCATTTTAGATATGGTGGCGATTGCCACCGGGTTTATCCTGCGGGCTTATGCTGGTTTTGCGGCTACAGGAATCGTTATTTCTTATTGGTTTTTATTGTGTACAGCGATGCTGGCACTTTTTTTAGCGGTCGAAAAAAGAAAGGCAGAACTACGGTTGTTAATGGTTTCTCCAGGAAAAACTCGAGCTGTCTTGAAAAATTACTCTTTGCCGCTGCTGATACGCATGGAAAGTACAGTAACGACTGGTGCGGTAATGAGTTATGCTCTCTGGAGTTCGGGCCCTCAAGTTCAGGGAGCAAAAACTCCATATATGATGTTAACCTTGCCCTTTGTTGTCTATGGAATTTTCCGCTACCAGTTACTCAGTGAACCAAGGGAAGTATCAGATGAACATCAACATCACTCTGATATCCACCGAGTAAAAACGGAGCGTCCAGAAGAAATATTATTAACAGATTTGCCCATTTTGATCACAGTTATCGGGTGGATTGTGACTGCTTTCATTATTTTATATTTAAAAAGTCAAGGTGTTATTGATTAACAGGTTATTAAAGCAATTATAATTATGCATTTAATTTTTCAACATACGGTTTCAGCTCTTTGTTATTCAATTATGGAAAAACGAGGTGATTCAAGTTCTTTATCCTCAGTTTTCCCTAATAATGAAGTAGTTAATTTTGTTCTACAACAGTATCAAAATATGCCAGATTTTCTGCAATTGCCAATTGTAATTTTAACTTTAGCTTTTGATGGCTGGGGATTGCTACAAGGAGGCCAACTCTTTCACCAATTACCCCCTTCTACTCGCTGGAGGCAGATTCAAAGGTGGCGCAACTCACCAATTGGGTTATGTCGGGATCTAATCCGATTTTATGAAAGTTTGACTATTTTTGGTTGGTATTCAAGCACTGATAAAAAGGCAATAGAGGGATATGATGAACTTCTTAGTTAAAAGCCAGCAGAGACGATACTTCGTTTTTGAAGTGTCATTTTTACTCATGTTGTTTATTTTTATTGGGATAGCCACTGTCCCTGCCCACTGGACATCCATATGGATGGATAGGGAATTTACCGGGTGGGTAGCACCTATTTCAAACCGAATAGCTGTCGGTCAAAAACTGTATGCTGACGGTGCCCATATGCCTATGCCCCCACTCCCTTTCGTATTTGTCTACCTACTATCTGGGGGTAAGGCAACTTGGTATCTAGAAAGTATACTAAATTACCTCTTCCAAATATTGACAATCATAACACTTTATTTTGGGTTTTCACTTCACTTCCAAAAACCGATTCCATTCGTGTCTGCACTGGCCTGCATTCCTATTTTCTTATCTCTTCCCAAGACTATTCTTTATGACTCAATGACCCAATTTTGGGTCGCGTTGCTATCTATAACAGCCGTATCCTATGCACTTGAAAGAAGTAAGGAAGCTAATCCTGATTATCCTGTCTCCTCAAAAGTTCGATCTTTACTTGTCCTCAGTGTGATGAGTATTTTGACGGCAGTTTGTATCCTATCCAAACAAAGTACCGGACTAGGTGCATTGATCGGAGTCGTATGTCTACTTGGAATATTCCCTCGTTCCTGCTCCAATCAATCCCAAATAAAAGATACAACTTATTATGTCTTTGCTACAGTAGTAGCCTTGGGTATAGGCAGTCTTGCCCTATCACCATTTATCAATGTTTCGGGACTCTTTACGGACGTTTTTTTGACTGGCTCTGAACCTAAAGGAGGGTCTATAAGAATGGTCTCTAATCTTGTTGGTTATAGCACGGAGATAGTAAAAATATTGTTAAACAATTGGTTATTTGCATTCTTAATTTTTGGGATTTTTGGTTCTGTAGAATTTTTTGCACCTAGATCTTACCAACTAAAAAAAAATGCTACTGAATTTGAGAAATTAAATACAGATAAAAGCCAAATAGCATTATTGTATCTAGCCTCTATTTTGGGTGTTTTATCTGCCCTGATTATGACAATAAAGTTTAATAAACAATATAATTATCTGGCAGATACAGATATAGGTAATGAACTACTCTCAACTGGCTTATCGTTGTGTATCTTTATCACTATTTATGTGATCTTTTTCCAAAAGTCTGCAAAGACAACAAGCCAACTAAACCTCGCCCCAATAGCTGCATTTTTCCTTGTCACATTTACTGCAGCTCTATTCCACAGCTTATCAGTAGGTGGCTTCCGTTGGACATATGACAACAATCCACTTATTTATCTAGCTCTGGTTTCAATGATTCTAGCCTTGTCGCCCAAACTGGCTGTTTTTAGTAAAAAAAGCAAACTATTAGTTAAAAGTAAAACAGCCTTGACTGTAGGGATTATTTTCATTTTACAGATTTCTATGTGGGCTGTTCATAGCCCACATTTTAGTATAATTCTTCGATGTACTGAGACATGGCCTGAGGTAAGTTTCCTCACTGGTGCTAGACTGCAAAAAAGTGCTCAAGGGATGCGAGACCTTGTGAATTTAGTGCGACATCTAGCTGAAGACAAAAGTAAAGATGATGTTTTACTTTTGCCCAATGACCCCAATGTGGAGGCTTGGTTTGAGCGCCCGAGACCCAATCTTTCAGCAGCGATTGTTTTCACTGACCAATACTGGGATCGTTACGTCGATGAGGACTTTACCCGACTATTAAATAAGCCTCCGAAGGTTATCTTGATTGGACCTCGTAACTATTGGAGAATGTTTCAAAGATATTGGAATAAAAATGTTGGTGCAGAAAGGTTAATTGACCGTGTTGAACAAGAGTTATTGCCTCAGTACTATAAGCTTTATACTTCCCAAGAGATCAGTTTTCAGAGTAAGAAAGAATTTATGGATGTTTATCTCAGGAAAGAGCCAGATAAACAATCTTTAAAGTTCTAAAGCCTTAACTTGATCATTAGTTTTTCACTCTTAATGCGCAACAAGTCTTATGCCTGAAACACAAATTCAAAAAATTATAACCAACTCAGCATCACAGATTCGCTGTGAAATAGCTGTGGTGGGTTCTGGCCCGGGTGGCTCGATTACAGCTTGCTTACTGGCAGAAGCAGGCCGCGAGGTTCTCCTGATTGAAGAAGGAGCATTTCTACCTTTAGAATCCTGTCAGCCTTTTTCTCGGGCAGAAATGGTGCAAAAATACCGTAATAGCGGGCTAACCGCCGCCCTAGGAAAACCCAAAGTTCAGTATGTAGAAGGTCGTTGTGTCGGCGGTGGCAGCGAAATTAATAGTGGTCTTTATTACCGGACACCAGCAGAGATATTGGCAAAATGGCAGCAGGAGTTTTGGGTAGAAGGACTGGATGCTTCAGATATTAATCCCCACTTTGAAGCCTGTGAAAAAGATGTCAACGTCTGTTATTTACCTGGCCAAGCCCCGACTGCTTCGCTCAAGCTTCAACAGGGGGCCACTCAATTGGGCTGGAAAGCGTCAGAAGTTCCGCGCTGGTTTCGCTATCACAAACCAATAGACCCGAATACAGTACCCGGAGGAACTCGTCAGTCGATGACGAAAACTTTCCTGCCCCGAGCCTTACAAGCGGGCTGTCAGCTTTTACCAAATACCCGAGTGCTGTCTATGAAACAAGATGGCAGAAGCTGGCAACTTACAGCTAACCACACTGCCGCTGGCAAGTTACAAATTCAAGCAGATACTGTCTTCGTGGCGGGTGGGGCGGTTCAAACTCCGGCTCTTCTTCGTCGCAGTGGTATTACCCACAATATAGGCAATTCCCTCCAGATGCATCCCACCATTAAGGTGCTCGCCCAGTTTTCTGACCAAGTTAACTCCGCAGAGATGGGAGTTCCGGTGCATCAAGTCAAGGAATTTGCTCCTCTATTTAGTTTTGGCTGTTCAATCAGCTCCTTTTCCTATCTAGCTTTGGCGATGAATGACCATCCTAATTATCTGAAGGAGGTGACTCAAAACTGGCAAAAAATGGCCATTTACTATGCTATGATTATCACCAACGGTGGGGGAACCGTGCGCAGTTTGCCGGGATTTCGCGATCCCCTAGTTCGCTATCACCTGACCCTTGAGGATTTAAAAGCTCTTGCCGAAGCCCTGCAAAAGCTTTGCCAGTTACTGTTTGAGGCGGGAGCAGTGGCTCTCTATCCCAGTATTAGCCGGAGTCAGAGGTTAACCAATCCTAAGGATTTAGACTGCTTACCGGAGGTTCTCCCCCGCGCGCTGACGAATCTAATGACCATTCATTTATTTTCGTCTTGTCCCATGGGGGAAAATAAAGCCCTTTGTGCAGTGGATTCCTTTGGCAAGGTACAGGGAATGAAAAATCTGTATGTAGCTGACGCTAGTTTGCTCTGTACAGCCCCTGGTGTCAATCCCCAGGGTTCAATTATGGCGATCGCCCGCCGCAATGCGTTAAAGTTTCTGGGGAAATTGTAGACAAATATGGATTTGAGAACGAATTTAATTTTGGTAACCGGCGCTCTCGGATGGCTAGGCATTAGTCTGGTCAAGTCTTTAATAGAGGGATTGCCTGATTGTGAATCCTTAAGTCAGCCTCAAGCCAATCTGCGGCTCCGTTGCCTGATTTTACCGAATCAGAACTCCTCGGCCCTAGAAGCCCTAGGCGATCGTCTGGAGGTGATTCAGGGAGATTTACGCAACCCAGAAGACTGCGAGCGCTTCTGTCAGGGAGCAGAAGGAGCAATTCTCTTCCACACCGCTGGCATGATTCATCCTCGACAAGTGGCTGAGTTTTATCAAGTCAATGTTCAGGGAACTGTTAATCTTCTAGAAGCCGCTATCCGAGCTAAGGTTAAACGAGCCGTGGTTGTTTCTTCTAATTCTCCCTGTGGTTGTAATCCTCATCCCGATCACTTATTTGATGAAGTCTCTCCTTATAATCCCTATATGAATTATGGGCGCTCCAAAATGTTGATGGAGTTAGAGGTGAAAAAACGGCAACAAGAGGGACTTATTGAAACAGTTCTCATCCGTGCTCCCTGGTTTTATGGACCCAACCAACCCCCGCGTCAAACCTTATTTTTTAAGATGATTCGGGATGGTAAAGGGCCAATTGTGGGAACTGGGAAAAATTTGCGCTCTATGGCTTACATTGATAATCTCTGTCAGGGTTTGCTTCTGGCAGCAATAGTTAAAAGTGCAAATGGCCAGATTTATTGGATTGCTGATGAGCGTCCTTACTCGATGAATGAAATTCTTGATACAGTTGAGTATTTATTAGAGTCAGAGTTTGACCAAAAATGTGCCCATAAGCGATTAAAGTTGCCAGGTTTTGTCAGCGAAATTGCCTTAATAGTTGATGCTTTGATCCAGAAACTGGGATTTTATCATCAGAAAATTCATGTCCTCTCGGAGATGAATAAGGCGATCTCTTGCTCTACTTTTAAGGCACAACAGGATCTGGGCTATTCTCCCCAGGTGGCTTTAGAAGAAGGGATGCGTCGGAGTTTAAAGTGGGTCTGGAAACATCATGGAGGAATTAGTCACTAATGCTTGTTTATATCGTATTATTTTTATCTCTTCTAGCTTCTTTGGCTTTCGGTGTATGGATTTTCAAAAAGCTACCTCAATGGAACTCAATAGATAGATACTTTACTGCTGCTATCCCCACAGTTACCTTCATTTTTATCGTATTTGTTCTAATACGAATTCTTGATGCGCCTTTTGAGGATTGGAATGCTATTCGTCTTGCCCCAACCTTTGCACTAACCCATGGCTATCAGCTCTACTATGGCGCTGATACAGGTCCTATCTTGAATACAATCTACGGACCTATTACAGCTTTAGCATATCTGCCTACAACATTAGCCATTTCCCCAACTGGCGCAGTAATGATGGGGGCATTTATTTCCGCAGCTTTTTTCTTTATTCCTATACTCTGGTTGGTTGTATGTGAAATACATGAATCCCAAAAAGTAATGAGTTTAAATCGCTCTTACAAGTTGTTATTATTTACCTATGCTTTTTATGCCTTTATTAGCTTTTTCTTTTTCTCTTTTTTGAGTTCACTTTATTTTTCAGCCTTTAATATTCACGCAGATGCAATCGCCCTTGGACTTGGAGCTGCTGCTTGTGGTTTTCTCTACTGCAGGAAGCACAAGGATAGCCTTTTGTCTTTGTTATTGTCAGCAATAATGATTGTACTCGCAATTTGGGCGAAGCAAACAGCCTTGCCTCTATTAATTGCCTTACCAACTTATGTGCTGCTAGCTGATGGTCGACGCTGCTTTAAACTCTATCTCCTCTGTATTGTTATTTCAGGTCTTACTATATCCGCACTTTTATTGACAATATTCAATCCTGAATACACATTTTTTAATATGTTGACAATCCCGGGACAACATCCCTGGAGAGTCCCAGGATATCTGTCAGATACACAAGTAATAGCTTTGGTAGCTTCAGGTAAGAAAGTTCCAGGTGGTAAAATACTACCTTTACTTAAAGCAGGAATAGAAATGATTTTCGTTTGTTTAGTTCCAGCGTTTATTATATTTTGGCGTTTTCGGTATCAGTTCTTATTTTTGCCTACCACCTTTGATAGGATAACAGGGTGGCTCCGCTATAATCGCTGGAGCATGTTACTAATTGTAGCCTTCTTTATGATTCCAACTTCATTACTAGGCAGGGTAAAAGTTGGAGGAGCTATAAATGCATTTAGCTTTACACTGTATTTTCTGGCAGCATCAGCCACTTTAGCTGTATTCAGACTGATTTTAGATTCAGGATCTATCAACACTAGCTTTTCAAAGTTATTTACTCCTTTAAAGTTTTTAACTCTTGCATTAGTCATAACATTCTTCCTTAATGGCATCCAATTAATAGGAATGTTATATCCTAGATTACAGAAATTGCCCAATAATCCCCAGCAGGTAGCATATAACTATGCAAGGCATCATCCTGGCGAAGCCTATTTCCCATGGAATCCATTATCAAGCCTTATGGCAGAAGGCAAGCTCTACCACTTTGAATATGCCCTTGAAGACAGATTGTTAGCAGGATATCCAGTCAATAAGGAAAACTTTAAGTCTTACATTCCTTCTAATATTCAACTACTTGCTTTCTCTAATCGGAATGATGGATACGTAAAGCAGTTTTTGCCAGAGTTCTCTCGGCAAGTAAAAGTAGATGAACTACCTGGATGGACTGTTTATATGCGAGAATAGCATTTATTCTCTCTCACATGATCTCGAGCATAAACTCTGATCGAGGACGTAGATTTATGAAACATCTTATAACTGGAGTATGTCTACGAAAAGTTAAATTCTCAATATGGTACTGTTTTTACTTTTCAAACATCTTCTTAGATTGATAAAGACTTATCCGATAGTATCTTGACCTTTTAACTTTACTATTTTATTTAATCCTCATCCCTTACCCAATTGTTCAGAGCTTCTAAGAATTTGCTGCACTGATATACGATTTTGGTAGATGGATAAAGTGGAACTTTGAGAGGGAAAATATTAGACCTCTCCGGAAAAGAGGGAACAGGGAACAGGGAACAGGGAACAGGAAGAAGTAATTGATAATTTATGGATAAGAATTGATTCTATAGCAACGTGCGCTGGTATGTTTACATATTACATATAATACCAATGTAGTATATAAAAAAATATTGATAATTGGGAGTAAAATTTTACACTACATTTAATGACAAGAGTAGTATGTAAATATGCGAGCGCTCACTGCTATATTTTTAATTTTCGGAGATGTCTATTTGAAATCTAACATCAATAGTTGAGGTAATTATTTCTACTATGTAAATGTAAAGTTATTTAGGTAAAGGTGAAGATGAATTGTTTAAATAAGTTAATATTTATAGATTGTACCTCATTCACTTTTGTTGTCAAGCAAGGCTTATTTTTATGACTATGCAATCTCTTATTACTGGCGGGTCTGGTTACTTTGGCTATCTCCTCTTACGCAAACTGCTTGATAGGGGAGAATTATGTTGTGTCTTAGATTTAGTTGACGCTGACGATCGCCCTTCAGAAGTAAAGTTTTTCCAGGCAGATATTAGAGACTATGAAGGAGTTCTCAACGCTTGCAAAGGAGTAGATATCATCTATCATAATGTCGCTCAAGTTCCACTGGCTAAAGATAAAAAGCTCTTTGATTCAGTAAATATTCTCGGCACAGAAAACCTACTAAAAGCAGCTCTAGCTAATGGCGTTAAAAAAGTAGTTTATACCTCATCTAGTGCAGTCTTTGGTGTCCCCAATGAAAATCCAGTTAGCGAATATACTCCTCCAAAACCCGGAGAAGCTTATGGCAGAGCCAAGCTAGAAGGAGAAAATCTATGCGCTAAATATGTTGAACGAGGGTTAGATGTATCAATTATTCGCCCCCGTACTATTATTGGACACGGACGACTCGGAATTTTCCAGATCCTCTTTGAATGGATTCGCCAAGGGTATAACGTTCCAGTTTTAGGGAAGGGTAATAACTCTTATCAGTTTGTTCACGCCGACGATCTTGCACAAGCTTGCATTCTCGCAGCTATTCGTCCAGGTGCGGCAACTTACAATTGTGGGACTGATCGATTTGGAACCATGCGAGAAGTTCTGCAAAGCTTATGTGATTATGCCAAAACAGGAGCCAAAGTCAAAAGCGTGCCCATGGCACCTGCTATTGGCGGAATGAAAATTACTAGTGCCTTGGGTATTTCTCCCTTGGGAGCTTATCACTCCCTCATGTACGGTCGCTCGATGTATTTTGATATCTCTAAATCTCAGTCAGAATTAGGTTGGCAGCCTCAATACTCAAATGAGGAAATGTTTATCCAAAGTTATGATTGGTACTTAAAGAATAGAGAATCAGTATTCACTTCCAATAGAGCTAGTCATCATCGCTCTGCAGTTAAACAAGGTGTTCTGAGGTTAGTTAAATGGTTCCTGTAAATTCTACTGGGATAGCGTGGGTTCTAGTTTTGGCAGCTGGGATTAATTCATGTATTGGGAATTTACTTCTAAAACGCTCGCGGCTAGGAATTACTGATACTAATCTGGTTAATCTGTTATTTTCCCCTTGGTTTATAGGAGGGTTGATTTTTTATGGCATCAATGTAGTCTTGTTTGCTAAGGCATTAGAAAAATTACCTGTTTCAGTTGCCTATCCGACTCTGGCTGGATTTGGCTTTGCTTTGTTGGTTATTAGTGCTGGTTGGTTTTTCGGAGAACGCCTCGGCCTCAATCAATATATTGGACTAGGGATGATTTTAGCTGGAATTATTATTATGTCAAGACCATGACTCAACACCCACAACACTCACGACTATTGGAACTCCCTGTGGTAGCCGTCTTTGATTTTGATGGCACTTTAACTCATCGCGATTCTTTTCTGCCCTTTCTTCGATTTCTACTAGGACCATCGCGGTTTGATGGCGGACTGTTGCTGATGAGTCCAGTTTTAATTGGATATGCCCTCAAATTAATCGCGAACTGGCAGGCAAAAGAAGCACTGCTCAAGTTTTTTTTAGGAGGAAAAAGCCAGAAGCAATTAAATCAGATTGGCGAACAGTTTGCAGTGCAGCAAATTCCCAAGTTACTACGTCCTGAAGGAATACAACGCCTGCAATGGCATCAAAACCAAGGCCATCTAACGATTCTCGTTAGTGCGTCTTTAGAGATATATCTCTTTCCTTGGACCAAGAAAATGAGTTTTAATCAAGTAATAGGCACTCGACTTGAAACTGATTCAGGTGTCGTAACCGGTCGAATTCTAGGCAAGAACTGCTATGGTTCAGAAAAAGTAGAACGCCTCAAAGCTATACTGGGCAACTTAAATCAATATTGCATTTATGCTTATGGAGATAGCAGAGGCGATCGCCAATTACTAGATATAGCGAATTATCCCTACTATCGGACATTTGAGACAATTTAACTTAACTGTGGGTATTGTCAGTTTACGGGGTGACAAGCAAGCTAAAAAATAGATATATTAAGGAATTTACACAGGGAAAACGCATCTAATTTTTTTGACAAATGACCAAGGAGATAATTTCAAATGGAGACTATGCGATATAGCTGCCGCTAGGCGAGCCAACGCGTTTGCGTAGCATTCCGTAAGAAAGCAGACTGGAAGTCTATCGCTTCTCAAATCACTGTCAAAAAATACCAAAATTTTCAAGAGTTAAAAGTCTCAAATCAATTCAATAAAAGCGATCGCCTCCCTTTTCTTTTACTTAGCAAAAATTATTTCATAGATACCCTTAACAATATGAAATAGGTTAATTTTTGTTGCCTATAATTGAATTTTAACCAAAAATTATCATTTTTTATGCTTACCCTCATCTTGTACAAAAAGGACAGTAATACTAAATCCGGTTTAGAAAGAACCTTTATTATGAAGGTAAACCAGAGAGCATAAAGTAGAAAGCAGAAGGACTAGAGAGGAATTTGAAAAAGATAGTTTTGATAACCGGATTTGGTATAAAATTAATTTATAGCAGTTGCTATTACTATTAGGACATTCTCCCTCCTCTCAAATTTAGTTACAGTCAGAATTCTAAATTCTAAATTCTGAATTCTAAATTCTAAATTCTAAATTCTGAATTCAACTAGACTGCTCCGATTTGTCTAACTTGGGTAAATTAATTATGTCTACAAACAGGGTCAAATATAGTTTTTATAGAGAAAAGCGAGAATGGTTAACAGTCATTTTGCAAATGCAATATTCCGTCATTCCCGCAATTATTTTTAGGGTAACATTCTGCGGATTATTTGCTTTTTTTATTTCTCTACTTTACTACCTAAATTTTCCTGTTACTTTGCCAAGCAAAAGTAGCATAGTTCCCAGTTTAGTCTTAGGTTTACTATTGGTTTTTAGAACAAATACCGCTTATGAAAGATTCTGGCAAGGGCGACAATTATGGGGGACTATTGTTAATACAGTTAGGAATTTTGCACGACAAATTTGGGTGGCAGTTGAAGAAAATAACCAGGCAGATAGAAAGGCAAAAGAGGAAATAATGCGATTATTAGTAGCTTTTGCTATTGCTGGTAAATTACATTTACGCGGTGAGAATGTGAATAGAGAATTAGAGGGATATATGCCTCAAGAATGGTATGAAAAGCTAAAAAAAATGAATCATCCTCCTATTCACATTGCTTTTTTAATAGGTGATTATCTACAACATCAATATGAACGTGGCTGTATTAATCCCTATCAACTTACTGCGATGTTTCAGTTATTGGATAGAATGGTTGAAGCCTTAACAGGTTGTGAGGGAATTTTAAAGACTCCTATTCCTTTAGCATACTCAATTCATCTGAGACAGTTATTGTTAATTTACTGTCTATCATTGCCATTTCAAATAGTTAATGATTTTCATTTTTGGACGGGTATAGTAGTTGCTTTAATCAGTTTTACCGTATTTGGAATTGAAGAAATTGCTCTAGAAATAGAAAATCCTTTCGGTTACGATCCTAATGATTTACCTTTGGATGGTATTTGCACTACAATGTATCGTAATATTGAAGATTTAATTACTTCAGCACCCTGCGTTAGACATTGGAAGCGTACACCAATTAACTCACAAAACCATCATTTTTAATTTAAATCTTTTATCAGTAATCATAGTTCCGTCTATATCTAAAATTATACATATTCAATTCCGATCTTTCGGGTATTAAATTTGGGGTAATTGTCATTTCAGTTATTAGTAACAACCGCTGAAGTTGAAGCCTTGAAATCTGGAATTCTCTTCTTTATTCCTTTTTAGGGCGACAGTACGCCAGACAGCAAAGAGGAAGCTTGAGACCCTCTTTATTAGTCATCTCCGAAAAAGATATGGATTTTTTGCGCATAGTAGGGAACAGGAAACACTTAACCGGAAACAGGTAAGATATTTTTACGAAAAAGGCAGGAAAAAGGATTTTTTATAGTGACTTTTTCTTTGTTTAGCTAATACAACTAAAAGGTTTATTTATTTTCTGGAGATGTCTATTAGTCATCTGTCAAGAATTTTACTTAAATTACAACAAAATAAAAACTTATATTAAATTTTGTATACCTAAAGTAACAACATGAGTCTAGTTTCAGGTAAATTATTGATTGATACATAATTTTTCCAGACTAAATTATCAAAAAAATTGGGTCGCGCAACCCCGCCTTTGTAAGGTGAAATGTTTTTGGAGCGGGGCGTAAATCCCCTTCAATAATTGATAATTGATAATGGATAATTGATAATTACCTCTTCCTTTTAGGGCTATGCTTTATAAACATCTTTCTTAACATAAAACTTGACAACATAGACAAGTTATGTTTAAGTTTTAAATCGGCTTTTTCAGGAGAAAAGAGTATTTTTAAATACACTTTTTTATGAATGTAGATAGAATTCTTCCTCCCCCTCCTCCCCATCCTCCCCACCCTCCCACAAGGGTTTCAAGAGTTCCTTATAAGGGATAGCTTTTAGGGAGAGGATTGAATAAAAGGAAAATAAAT
>JBCDJM010000140.1:0-18212 GCA_038747755.1 Cyanobacteria bacterium P01_H01_bin.35 | reverse complement strand
ATTCCTTACTTTTTGCTAAATGTTCCCGCTCCTTGACTGCTTCCCGTTTTACACCCAAACCTTCTGCAAAACGCAACCATAATTCAGGGTGATTTGCCCCTCCCATTTCTTCTTCTATGAGGTTTTCTAGGAGCATTTTTCGGGTTTCTAAGTCGTCACAAGCGGAGTGAGTAGCACTAACATAAGTAGGGAAATAATGAACTTGTAGATAATATTCTTGAGCGTACTCTTGCAACATTTCTAAAGATAATTTTCCTTCATTCCACATTTGATAGAATTGGTGCTTAAGTAAATGTTTATTTTCAATAATTTCGTCTAATTGAACGAGAAACTTTTGAGCGGTCACTTTTGTATTTTTAGTTAACATCATTGTCCGGCAAATTAAGAATATCTACAAATACTATCATAATTTTTTTTATTGTCAAGAGGTGAATAAATTTTATTGAAATCAACTGTTAATAAATAATAATTTATTGAAAAAAAAATTATTAATGGTATAAATCGAAAATAAATTGTAAGTATTCATCTATGAGTATTCAGTATTCAGCTTTTGCCAAAGTCAATCAACTACTAAGGTTAGCTGAAAACATTTTTTTTAGAAATTTTAATTCTCCTTGGATACTAATTCTTCTTTTGAGTTGATGATGAGCTAAGAATTCATAGCTAGAGCATTGAATAGCTGACGTATGCCTTACAAGAACTTTTTTTTATGTAAAATTCAAAGATATAATAAATTACCAAATTTTAAATATGATGATTATTTTGATATTCAGAGGAATATTGAGATGGAAATTCATCCCAACTTTTGATTACTTGCTGGTAACAATCAGGCGGACTAATCGGTAAATTAGTCAGATAAAAGAAAGTAACAGAACTGCCAGATTCTAACATGAAAACTACATCCTTTTGAGGATTGTAATTATCAACAGTCTCCAGAATATGATCATTCATAAAATGTCTTTTAAGGAGAACAGTATCGGGTGCTTTCAACCAGGCATTGAGAAGAGCTGCAAGATTATTACGAGGCACAAAATGTACTTTAAATGTTTCTCCAGTTGCACCAATCATAGGTGAATTTGTACTGCAAATAATTAGACCCCGTTGGCCACTTAAATAACCTTGCCAAGCATTATATCCTATAGAAATTAAATTAGTAGCAATAAACTCTTGCTGCCAATTATGTAAATAATTTTCTTGCTCCATTTCATTCAATAACCTATTTAACGAAGTAGGACTCCCTCAGATTGGGGAAATTAAAATTCAAAAGTCAAAAGTCAAAAGTCAAAAGTAAGATTTATAGACTCAAGACTCGGTTTTAGCAGTGTCACCCATAAATTACAGCAGATTCCAGGTGTATGAAGTACAGATATTCAGAACTACAGCAATGCATGAGGATGGTGAAGTAGAGTTATTTGCAGTTCAGGCTTCCAGCCTGTAACAAGCAGGATGCTTGTGTTACCAGACTTCTAGTCTTTAACAAATAATAAAATTTTTACCTCACTAACTCCAAAATTGCTGTCAATATTTTTAGTGCGGGCATCTTGTCCGCGAGCGGTGTAGCTCACCAAAGTGGAATCTGCTGTAAATTCCCTCATTTTAATTCTCCCGATTAAGTTCCTAAATCACATTAATTACACCGATCGCTTCCAAATCAAAACCACCAGAAGTCGCAGTTGGTGCTGCAGTTGTCCAAGGGTCAAAAATGGGGTCTCCTGTAGCATCTAAAAAGCTACCATCACCAGGAATATCCACAACCCGAACAAACCGAATAGCATTAATATCCACCGTACCGGATGTCACTAACGGATCGTTAATTAGGTCATCTAAGTTAAAAGGAGTTCCCCAGGAACCGCCAAAAAATTCTCCCTCAAACTCAGAAGCATTATTAACGTGCTTACCAGCTAGATTATAAACTTGTGTGGGGTCAATGACATTAAAACTACCTACTGGTTGCCCTGTCAAAGAGTCGCTAGGAAAACGAGCAAAGTTAACCCCATCGCTAGAAACTTCAACGAATGCTAGTTCGCCAAAAATACCCCCGAGATTATTGAAACCATTTTCAAATACCGCAAAATCGGCTCCCGCACCATTACTAATACCAGACTCAAAGGTTAAAGTAATCTCTCCTGGTGGTACACCTGCATCTATTTGCTCTCTTGTTAAACCTCCCAGAGAAGCAATATCAATAAAATTATCTGTTCTGGCAGTAGGTCCTAATGTTAGTTCGGGAGTTTGGAATCTTTCATCGACTCCTGGTGCTGGCAAATAATTTTCAAATCCTGTCGCCCACGCTGCAAAGATTGGATTAACAACACTGTCTGGTCTGATTAATCCTTCGCCCGAAGAACTAATAAAACCAGGGATGGGAGAATCTATTTTTCCTGGGTCTTGGGTGGAACTGGAATAAGGTCCGAGTTGTTGGATAAATATGCTAAATTGGTCTTCGGTAAGTTCACTGCTGTTAACACCAGAGAGGATGGCTAAAAATTCTCCTGTGACTCCATCTTGGATAATGGTGCTGTCAGCTAGTTCATTACTACCTTGAAAAATATTGAGGTCTTCAAAAGTTATTCCTCCTAATAAACCAATGTCATCCTCTTCTGGATTAAAGTCGGTAATTAAGTCTGCTTGGTTAATATCTGGGTTTCCCGTTGGTGGTTGATTTTGACGTTGGATAATAAAATCATCGAAACCCTCTCCCCCAGTTAAGGTGTCCGTACCTACATCGCCATAAATATCATCGCTGCCAGCACCTCCAGAGAGATTATCGTTCCCTTTACCACCCCGCATCGTATCCCCACCAGCATTTCCGTTGAGAATATCGTTGCCTTGGTTGCCACTAATCAAGTCTCCACTTTCGAGACCATTGATTGTGTCTTCCCCTCCTAAACCAAATATTTCGTCTACATCCAAACTACCTGTGAGGAGTTCACTATTTTCTGTTCCTATTATTGTTGTCATTTTATTTCTTTTTAAATTTATGCAACACCTTCTACCGCAACTTCCTTGCTCATAACAAAGCAGTTGCGATCGCTATCAATTCTACTGTTAGCCACAGTAGGTTTAATAGCACCTTTTGTACTTTTTATCAACTTTCTAACTATTATTTTTTTTCTTCATTATTGAAGCAGCCAAAAGGGAAAATTGCATAGAGGTAATCCCCACCAAAAATAATTTTAAGAGGGGTAATTGTGGTGAGCTATTAAACCCACAAAATAAAAGATTATTGCTAATTTACTTCTTTTTAAGTAGTAGTTGTTTCCCAGAATTTGGTTTAAATAAGTTCTGTCTAAATATCTGTAGCGAAAGGTTCTTATTTAGGGCTAATTCCGTTTTTGTCAATACCATATTAGTCATCATCCGTACCTCGCAGATGTTCTATAAAGTTACTATTTTCCTCGGCGGGCATTCTGACTAAGAGATAATTTTTATCTCATCACAGTTGCGGGACAGCGACGGATTTACACCGAACTTTCCCCGTTTCCTCTAACGGATGGCCTCCATTAGAACCGATTCATTATGCTATTAAAGCACAGCTCCTAAATTAATGCAATGCTTTTACAAAAAAAATTTCTGGACAACTATCTGGACGACTATTGAGTAGATATTTTAGCCACACCAAAATCAATAAGCTAAACATTCTGAGTCCAGACAAAAATATCCCTACTATTATTATTATCTCCAACCACTAAATTAGTTGCAAAAGAGTCAAAAGCTACAACTTCCCCGAAAGCAGAAATCGTCGGATTAAAAGAACTAAAATTTCCTTCTAACCCCCGATCGTTTACTGATATTCTAGTCGTGGTACCATTTAGCAAATCCCGCACAAATATATCATTAGTGCCATTGCTATCCCCAGGCACCAATAACGGATCGAAAGAATCAAAAGCTACAAACCTACCATCATCAGAAATCGTCGCTGCAAAAGAACTTCTACTGACTTGATTACCAAAAATATCCACAGAGACGCGAGTCGTGATGCCATTTAGCAAATCGCGCACAAATATATCTCTGACACCATTGGTATCTCCCGGTACTAGATTAGTCGCGCTAGACTCGAAGGCGATGAAGCGACCGTCAGCAGAAATAGATGGAACTATAGAACTGAAATCTCCTTGGTTGCCTAAAGTATCTACTGAAATACTGCTGGTAATCCCAGTTAGGGTATCATGCCAAAAAATGTCTCTGGTATTATTAGTGTCTCCTGCCACAATATTAGTCGCAAAAGAGTCAAAGGCAATAAAGCGACCGTCCGCAGAAATAGTGGGGTTGAAAGAACTGAAATTTGCTCGATCGCCCAGGGAATTTCTAGATATTTGGGCAGTCATACCAGTTAGGGTGTCGTGTAGAAAAATATCTCTGGCATTATTAATATCTCCCATAACTAAGTTGGTAGCATCAGACTCAAAGGCAATAAAGCGACCGTCAGCGGAAATAGTGGGATTTATTGAGGCAGCATTACTTTGGTTGCCTATAGAATCTACGGATATTCTTGTGGTTATACCAGTTAGAAGGTCTCTGAGAAAAATGTCTGTTGTATTATTGTTATCTCCTAGCACTAAATTATTAGCATTAGAGGCAAAGGCTACAAAGCGACCGTCACCAGAAACAGAAGGATGAAAAGAATTGAGATTTCCCCCAATTCCAAAAGAGTTTACCGAAACAATATTTGTAGTTTTAAATTCTCTATTTGTAATAAAAATATCTGTTTGGTTATTTGTGTCTCCTATTACTAAGTTATTAGCAGCAGACTCAAAAGCAATATAACGACTATCAGCAGAAATAGAGGGATTAATTGAAAAGTTATTTGCTTCATTTCCTTGAAAATTTACCGATAGGCGATCGATGTTTGTTTGGGAAATAATGTTTGTCACCATACTATGACCATCAAAGTCTACGTTATTAACTTAGTAATAATACCAAGCGTGATAAATATTTGCTACAAATAGCTAGGGAATTTTTTCAGACTCAGGTAGACGTATTGAAATCGGTCAACTTTTAACTCAAGTTATTCTTTACTACTTAAAGGAGTATGCTAACAAAACAGAAGCTATGTGGGATGATGTTTTAGTTCCCATCCTTGAAAGTATATTACCAATTTTAGTCTATGTTATTGGTACTTCATTTTTCTTACAAGTTTTGGGAATTAATATTAGTTGACTTTGGGTGGCAATTGGAGGAGCATCCTTTGTTATTGGGTTTGCATTTAAAGATTCTCTAGCCAATTTCCTCAGCGGTTTGGTTTTATTAGTAGATACTCCTTTCCAATTTGGAGATGTAATTTTACTTTCTTCTGGTCAACTAGCGGTTATCAAAAAAGTGGGTTTACGAGTCACTCATTTGTATGTTGTTAGTAACCACAGCGATCTTTATATTCCCAACTCAAACTTTGAAAAAACAGAAATTGTTAATTTAACTCGTCCTACTCCTCATTATTACGATCAACTTGAAGTTCCCATAATGTCAATGGTTGAACCCGGTCAAGCAATTGAGTTAATTGAAAAGGTAGTCTTAGCACATCCTGATACAATGGGGGAAATTGACCGTAAAGTTGAACTTATAAATCAATTTTATGGATTTTCTAAACCGGGCATAAAAACAGAACAGAAGCGAAAAGCGGGTTTTATACGACTAAAAGCAGAACAAAAACTCAATCGTAAGTTAAAGAAAATAGAGGATAGTTTTTATGCCTTATCTCAACAGGTAAAACAGTTTGAAGATAATGGTTTAGAAGACAATGAAATTATGACTATTCAAGAAAATTGTTTGAATATTTGTGAGCAACTTGGTTTATTAACAAAAGCAGATTCTTTAAGTAATCATCAACTCTAAAGTGAATTGGTATAGGTTCTGTTTATCTGGTCAAATCAATTCAAAATTATAACTTCTGCCTGTTTGCGCAACATTCCGCAGGAAAGTCAGAGGCTTGAAATAAGGAAAATATTTTTGATTTTTTCGTTAGTTACGAACGAGGCTTGAATCCTTAATTAAACAATTATTGAAATTAAGTTAGAATCAAAATTTTTGAACTTTGAATTTTGAATTCAAAAAATGGTCAAACTATAGGAAAGAAAATTCACTAAAGTTGCCAATATTAATATCATTAATATCACTACCTGGAGTTACATCAACAATTGGGTCGGGAGTAGTTTGAGAAAAACCAAATTTTTGCACTTCTCGTATTGTGTAAGTATTGGGAGGTAAATCCTCAAATGAATAGAAACCAAATTCATCAGTTATAGTTGCAGGTTCCCCAATATCTAAGAGACTATTATCATTCAAATCTAGATACAAAGTGAAATTATCTAAACCATTTTCTCCAGGTTCAAATATGCCATTAGCATTTCTGTCATTAAATTTAATTCCATTAATTTCACCTCGGTTACTTACATTACCAATATTGACATTTGTAATGTTACTTCCTGGAATTACATTAATAATTTGGTCAGGAGTAGTTTGGTCAAATTCTGGATTTTGAGCTTCCCTAATTATGTAAGTATCTGGCGGTAAATCTTGGAAAGAATATTCACCATTAATATCAGTAATAGTTGGAGGTTCTCCATCATCCAAGAATCCATTTTGATTCAAGTCTAAATATAAAGTAATATTTGCTAAACCATTTTCTCCAGGGTCAAATATTCCATTAGTATTCGTATCATTAAATTTAGTGCCACTAATTTCACCTCGATTATTTACATTTCCAATATTTATATTTGTCAGATTACTTCCCGAAGTTACATTAATAATTGGGTCAGGAGTAGTTGAAGCAAAACCTGGTGGAGAAACTTCCCTCAATATATAAATATTAGGAGGTAAATCTTGGAAATAATATTCACCATTAACATCAGTAATAGTCGGAGGTTCTCCCTCATCCAAAAATCCATTTTGATTTAGATCTAAGTATAGAGTAATATCTGATAAACCCAATTCTCCAGGGTCGAATCTTCCATTATTATTCGTATCATTAAATTTTGTACCGCTAATTTCACCCCGGTTACTTACATTGCCAATATTGATATTTGTAATGTTACTTCCTGGAGTGACATTAATAATTGGGTCTGGAGTAGTTTGGTCAAATTCGGAATTTTGAGCTTCCCTAATTATGTAAGTATTAGGAGGTAAATCTTGGAAAGAATATTCACCATTAATACCAGTAATAGTTGGAGGTTCTCCCTCATCTAAGAATCCATTTTGATTCAGGTCTAAATATAGAGTAATATCTTGTAAACCATTTTCTCCAGGGTCTAGTCTTCCATTAGTATTCGTATCATTAAATTTAGTACCGCTAATTTCACCTCGGTTACTTACATTCCCAATATTAACTATCAGATTACTTCCTGGAGTTACATTTAAAATTGGGTCGGGAGTAGTTTGGTCAAAATCTGGTGGAGAAATTTCTCGCAAGATATAACTATTAGGAGGTAAATCTTGGAAAGAATATTCACCATTAATACCAGTAATAGTTGGAGGTTCTCCCTCATCTAAAAATCCATTTTGATTCAGGTCTAAATATAGAGTAATATCTTGTAAACCATTTTCTCCAGGGTCTAGTCTTCCATTAGTATTCGTATCATTAAATTTAATGCCGCTAATACTACCTCGGTTACTTACATTCCCACTATTACCAATATTGATATTTGTCAGATTACTGCCCGGAGTTACATTTACAATAGGAGTGGGGGTAGTTTGGTTAAAACCTGGTTGTTGAATTTCTCTAATTGTATAAGTATTAGGTGGTAAGTTATTGAATAAATAACCTCCGAAATTATTGGTGATATTAACAGGTTCATTGAAGTCTAAAGAACCATTGTTATTAATATCCAAGTAAATTGTGAAATTAGGTAAGCCAAATTCGTTAGGATCTAACCTACCATTGCCGTTAATGTCATTGAATTTTAAGCCACTAATATTACCTGTAGGGTTAAACTGAGATGCTGTTAATGTGGCCATATATTACTCCTTTCACTATAGAAAAACTAATATTTTTAAATGTTATTTTCCTGAGAAATTAACAATCTTTATATTGAGCAAAATATTTTTGTTTGCTAAATCAAATCTAGAATAATTCTCTCTGCAAGTTTTAATTTAAAATTCTGAACTATATTGATAAATCCGGATAAATAACTCAGTTTTCTTACTGAGACCTCAATAAGCCTTAACTATTAGATAAATTTTCTTATAGTTCCCATAAGATTAGAGATTTATGTGGGTTCATCTCTAGGATATGCCGACTTTTATGATGTAGATATTATCGTTAATTTTAATGAATAAAAAACACGGCATAATCTTCCGTGTTTTTGAAGGTAAACCGACCATATCAATTGGATTGTAAATACTGACTACCTGTGCCAAATTAATTTAAAATTTGAAACTAATAAACAACTTAACTAGAAAAAAATATAGCAATTCCCAACTTTATGAAGTACAGTTATTTCTCTTCTTTTATGTTCAGCCTTTTTTGAGAAGATTTTTTGCACAACTATAATAAGACTACTTATGCCTTGTATTGATTATAAGAATTTAGCCATCATGTATTAATTTTCAAGGAGGTAAAAGGAATTTTCATTATTTGCTGATAGCTGACTGCTAAGAGCTGAATGCTTACTATTGATTACCACAAAAAATTAGGTTGTTTACGAGGAGGATAATTTCTTCTTTCAACCTCTCTTTGATTTCGTATCCACTCCACATCATCGGGTGGCAAACTATGTTTCTCCAGAGCATTTAAAAAACTCAAAACTTCTGGATCGTTAGGCTTAAGTTTCACTGCTTCCTGGGCAGCTTCTCTGGCTTTTTCATAATTTCCTAAACGATAAAAAGCTTCTCCTTTTCCCATCCAAGCATCAGCAAAATCAGACTTTAATTGAATTGCCTTATCATAAGCAGCGATCGCTTCTTCATATTCCTGAAAATTTGTTGTTAAAATATTTCCTCTCAGATACCAAACCGCAAAATCATCTGGTTTATATCTAATTACTTGATTAAAAGATATTAATGCTTCGTAAGGTTCATCTAAATAAGCAAATAAAGCTCCTTTGTCTCGCCAAGCTAAATAAAAATCTGGTTTGATTTTTACTGTCTTTTTATAAGAATCTATTGCTGCATCATACCTACCTAAAGCAGACAGTACATTTCCCTTACCATACCAAGCTAGATAGAAATTTTCCCTGATTTTTATTGAGCGTTCAAAAGCTACTAATGCTTCTTCAAATTTCTCTAACCGATACAAATGATTCCCACGGTTTGCCCATGCTGCTGCACTAGAAATATCTCCTGTTTCTGGAACTTTTAAATAAGCTTCTATAGAAAAAGCTTCTTTTTCACTTAGTGGTGGAGGAGGTGAATTTTCCAATTGAAAATTTAATCCCATATTTAACTTATCTGCCAACTCTAAAAAAGTATTAATGGGAATGCCATAACTAAAACCAATACTTACTCTTGCCACTGAATTAGAATCTTCATCATAAATTTTTGTACCTTCAGAAGCACCATGAATTCCAATCACTCTTCCTTGAGTATCTAAAACAGGTGCCCCACTCAAACCTAACTCAGTAATATTGTTATAAAAAAGTTCATAACCATTAGAAACCGGATCTTTAATAAAAGCTAATTCATAATCTTGATTAATTAATAATCCCGGACTAAATAAACGTTCTCTTTCAGCGAAAGGTAATCTCGACTCAGGCCAACCAGACACAAAAACATGGCGAAATTCTGCTTGATAATCATATTCAGCTAAAGTAGCAACTTGATATTTTTTCTGACTCCGAAACTCTAAAAGTGCTAAATCAACTCCTGGTAATTTAATTATTCTTTGATAATCAATTTCATATGTTTCTCCGTCCTTGGTAAGAATTGCATATTCATCTTGAGTTTCTACAACGTGTTTCGCAGTTAAAACATAATAAGTATCTTTTTTTTTAGAGACAATTACTCCGGAAGCGGGATTTATAGAATCAATTAATACTGTAAATTCTGTAGAAATTTGTTTGATTTCATCTGCCATTAATGCTAGAGCAGCAGGTTGCGTTAAAACAATTACTGTAGGAGGAATAAGTAATAAGGAAGAAGTAAGAAGTAAGGGCTGAATTGGGAATAAAAATTTGACTAAACCTGATAAATAATTTTTAAATTTCATATTTTCCTCTGAATCAAGATAAACATTTATAGCAATCTAATAGTTACAGAATATAAGAAGGATAAAAACGAAGTTGATAATACTAAATGTGGTGCATTTTTGCTATATATTGTTTATATTTGTCGATGGTTACTTATACGAATTTTGAAAAGTATTGCTCTACTTGGAAGCTAGAAAAAATAACCTTTATAACAACTGACACTGACTTTGACGCATTTTTCCTACCAGAAAATCTCTCAGTAACATTAGGAAATATCTAGTTTCTCCCTACTGTTTTTTGGGAAGGTCAATATTTCTATTGCGTATAACGCAATAGGAATTATTACTTACTTATTTCCATCTGGAGAAAAGTTAGTAGTTCTATTGCGTATAACGCAATAGGAATTATTACTTACTTATTTCCATCTGGAGAAAAGTTAGTAGTTCTGTTGGGTATAACGCAATAGGAATTATTACTTATTTATTTCCATCTGGAGAAAAGTTAGTAGTTCTGTTGCGTATACCGCAATAGGAATTATTACTTACCTATTTCCATCTAGAGGAAAGTCAGTATTTCTGTTGCGTATAGCGCAATAGGAATTTTTACTCACTTATTTCCATCTAGAGGAAAGTTAGTAGTTCTGTTGCGTATACCGCAATAGGAATTATTACTTACTTATTTCCATTTAGAGGAAAGTTAGTAGTTCTGTTGCGTATAGCGCAATAGCAATTTTTACTTGACTCCATATACTGGTGTTTAGTAAAACTATTAATACCAGTATTATTTTTAATTTTAGTAAATATAAATTTCATACTCAAATAAATCTATCGACCTATACTATTTATCTAAAACCTTTTCCTACAACCCTGATAACTGATAACTGATAACTGAAATGACCCTCACCTTCTGCTAAACTTTTGACTAACATGATGAAGTAGGCAAAATATCTCGATAAAATTTCCAATTCAGTAATTCACCAAAAGCATCAAAAAGTAAATAATTGAAAACTTTACTACTAACAGTTTCATCCAATTTAATGCTTGATATAGATGCAAAATTTGGAGCTAATTTAGAGACAGTTTCAATCGGAATAGCAAATGCTAAATGACTCATTTTTTGGCGCAAAGTCAAAGTTGGTTGGGAACCATCACGATATACATAAGGATCTCCCCATAAAGGATAAGCGTGCATTCCATTAATACCAACTACTTGCCCATAAATATTCAATAAAGGGCCCCCACTCATACCCTTTTTTACGACATTTGTGTAGCCAATTTGATAACCCTTTTCTAAGGGGCGGTCAGACAAAATAGAAATCCTTCCTCTAGTCAATAAAAATTCTCTATCTTGAGATTTTTCTAAAGTAGGAAACCCAGCAGCAAAAATTTTATCTCCTGGAGAAAGAGTCGTAGAATTTTCTAGGGATGCAACAGTATAAGTAGAGTAACTGCTGCTAAATTCTAATAGTGCTAAATCATTTCCTTTAAAGTCTTTGTTTTCTATTTTATTTGCTTGATAAAAAAGACCATCTGCAGTCTGAATAAGATAAGATTTATCGTCAGTATCTAAAACGTGCTGGTTCGTAACAACTGTATAAACTTTTCCCTCTCGTTTTAAAATAATTCCTGAACCCCAACCATTTTCCGAAATAACTTTAACGGTGATTAATTTAGCTAAACTTTTAAGCTCTTTAATCGTACAAAAATTATTACAGTCGGCACAATTTTGACTTTGTATTTGAGTTGCTGAACTTTCCAGGTCAGAAAAATTTTTAGGCAATATTTGTATGGGCAAATCAAATAAGCCACTACCAATATAAACTGCTAATATTAGCGATCGCAGATTGACAAAATATAGCACTACGTTATTTCAGTTATCAGTTAACAGTTAGCCTCCTATGGTCGTAACTGCGTTAACAGTTAGCCTCCTGGGTCGTAACTGCGTTAACAGTACCTCCGGCTTTAGTCGGAGACTTGAAATACTGAATTGAATATTTTTTTCATCCCCTTAAAAATGGAGGCTTTAGACCTCGTTGTTTCGGTAAATAGGTTAAGACATTTATAAACGCTTAAACTTACTCTTATTTTTGACTTTTAACTTTATGAATTTTAACTTGCGCTTAGAGCTATATTACTCCATTCACTTGCTTACTAAACTTTCTAAATAATCATTAAAGTTTAAATAGAAACGGGAGCTACTTTCATATAGAGGACCTGTAGTTGCACTAACCCTAATATCAAATAACTGTTGAATTGTTTCGCTAGCATTTTGGTAAGGTTTAAGAGTAAATAATACCCCTTGACAAGGACCACCTTTTTGACCAGAAACACAAACAACCGGTTGACGATTAACAATGCCAGTAGTAATGTAATCTAGTGTTCCATCATCATAGAATAATTGAAATTTGTTTGATACTTGACGACAACGAGTCATAGGACTATATCCAGCAGACAAGAAATAATTAGAAACCCAGCGAATAACTGGATAAGTACCTTGTGGTGTTTTGACAAAAGTAGTTGGAATACCATTTTTACCCTGGTCACAATAAAATGTATTAGGTCGAATTACAGGTTTAAATTCTTCAACTACAGACTGTGTTTTATCACAGGAAATTTGATTATCTTGCTCACAATTTTCTACTGTTTGCTGAGGACAACTCTCATCTTCTTGACATACAGTTTCTTCATGTTTTTGGCATAGTTCTGGTTTTAATTCACAAACTAACTGAGGTTTTGGTCTAGCATCAGCAAGATTATTGATAGTTAAATTAATCCCGAAACATAAGGCAAATGCTAGGATAATTTTTGTGGAAATCTTGATTTTCATAATTACTAAATCTTCAGAGATTTATATTTCAGGTTGTGTCAAAGCAATAATTGATAATTATTAATTACCAATCGTCTTTATAACCTTCATCCAATTTATCAAGATTTATACTATGATTCCGGAAAAGTATGTAGAGCATTTTTGGAGTTGATGAGATATCAAGTTTGATTGCTTTAGGGAATATAAATTAATATTAAACTGTACTTCACTATTCATGCAAAGTTATGTAATTGTGACAATTTTTATAATAATTAATTTGAACTGAAAACCTTTAAAATTATGTTTATTTTTGATTTTTTTATTGATATGACAGCTATTACAGCGGATTCCCTCTGAGTGAGATACGCCTTTCACAGGCAAGATACTTGTGCTATAATACTATTTGTACTTCACATAGCTTGAATTTGCTTTAAGTTTTTCTTTCTTAGCAATATCATGCTTGATTTTTAATCTGATATAAATCAAAAATTAAGTTTTTAATCACTCATTAGTAGAAAAATATTTGAAGAAAGTCGATCAATATATAGGGTTTCTCAGACTCATCAGAAACACCTATCTTTATTTCTATTCTATTTCCTATTCCCCAAAACAAACCAATTTTGTACCTCACTAGCTTGGGAAATACTATATAGCTTATTGATTAAGTCAATACTTTTTTTATTCAATATATATTTGAGGTGGCTAAATTGATGAAAATTCAATCAAAGCTGAATGCTGAGTGCTGAGTGCTGAATGCTGAATGCTATATCAATCATTATTTATATTTTTTTTTCCAGTCAATACCCAACCTTTTAAGATAATCCCAACCACGTTGAGGCCAGACATGCTCCCGACCAGTTTTCTTTGCTATCCAACGAGCTACTTTTGGACCAGACCATGCCCCACCATCAGGAGCAGGCCCTTGTAAAGCCACCGATAGTTCCTGTTGTTGCTCAGGAGTCAATAAAGATTTGGCAGGTGGTGGTTGACGATCCTTGCTACGATTCCTGACAGAATCTGGGCCTTCTCGGTTGTAGCGCCCAACAATTTCCTTAGCATAATCATAGTTGAGTCCAACAACTTGAGCAGCCTTTTTAATAGACCATTGTTGGGCAATCAAAAGCAGGAGATGCCACCGACGGGATTCGATGGTGTCTGGAGCTTGTCGGTATCGAATTTTCAGTTCTTCTATGGTCAGATATTGTTTCAAACGAGCTTTTGGTGGCATAGCTCCTACCAGGAAATCATGGGAATTTCCTAGTTTCTCAACCTATTTGTGCCATTTTCCGGATAAAATATAAATTTGGATATAAAAAATTACCATGAGGAAAATTATTTGATTTAAACTGAAAGCTTAACATTCATCTGCTTTTTAATATTTTTCTCTTTGATCCTAGTCTGGTACGATATTAAACTTCATTAAATTAACGATAATAAAAATTAGGTGTTGCTGAATAAAAGTATGATTTTAGAGGAGTCAGGTAGGGGAGCCGTCGGATTGACGACGTACAGAAGTCAGGAAGTAAAAGAAGCTTTTTCTGCATCTTAAACAGGGGAAATAATACCTATTTACCCTTAAATAATTTAGGAATTTCATATGGTGTTTCAGCAATGCCAAAATTTTATTATATATCTCCAATATTATCCATAAATTATCAATTATTTATCCCTATTCCTTCTTCCATCTCTCAACTAGGAAATTCCTAAAAGCATGACTAATTATTACATTTATCAAATAAATGAGGTAGAGAAGTTGTGGATTTTAGGGAATAGAGAAGTGAGAAGAGAAAACTACTAAAAACTAAACAAACCATTTTTATTTCAGGTTGCAAAAAGTCTCTCACCGACATAAAAACTGGGAGATGAATTATTGCCTATCAATCCAGTGAAGAAAGTTATTTTGAACAAGCGTAAGATTTATGGTAGAATCAACTTTGCAATAATTCCTGTATATTTCCGGGAAACTATAAAAAGCAAGAATCTCCCGTTAAATCTATATTTTTAACGGTGAAAGTGTCAAAATCTAATAGTTGAATTTTAGGAATGACGGTATAGGCATGGCATCCATTAGCGAGCTACATCAACAACTAATCAGTAAAGAACGCTCTGCTGTAGAAATTACCCAAGAAGCTCTGGAACGCATCAACCAGTTGGAGCCGAAGTTGAAAAGCTTTATCTGTGTTACGGCAGAAAAGGCCATCGAACAGGCCCGTCAGGTGGATGCCAAAATTGCTGCAGGAGAGAAAATTGGACAACTAGCAGGGATTCCGATCGCTGTTAAGGATAATATGTGTACCCAAGGTATCCCTACTACTTGTGGTTCTAAGATTCTAGAAAATTTTATTCCGCCTTATGAATCTACAGTGACTCAAAAACTTGTGGATGCTGGGGCAGTAATTTTAGGTAAGACTAATTTAGATGAATTTGCCATGGGCAGTTCAACGGAAAATTCTGCCTATCAAGTCACGGCTAACCCTTGGGATGTGGAAAGAGTGCCAGGGGGATCTTCGGGAGGCTCGGCAGCAGCAGTGGCATCTGAAGAGTGTGTAGTGGCATTAGGTTCAGATACAGGTGGGTCAATTCGTCAACCAGCATCTTTTTGTGGAGTGGTGGGAATGAAGCCTACTTATGGTCTGGTTTCTCGCTATGGGTTAGTAGCTTATGCTTCTTCTCTAGATCAAATAGGTCCTTTTAGTAGAACTGTGCAAGATTCTGCTATTTTATTGCAGGCGATCGCTGGTTATGACCCGAAAGATTCTACCAGTCTGAATGTTTCTATCCCAGATTACACTAAAAATCTCAGACCTAATTTAAGACCTAAAGGGCAAATTAGAATTGGTCTAATTAAAGAGACTTTTGGTGAAGGTTTAGACGCATCTGTTCTGCAAGCTTTCACTAAAGCAGTTGAACTACTACAAGAGTTGGGAGCAGAAATTCAGGTAGTTTCTTGTCCAAGATTTCGGTACGGTTTACCTACTTATTATGTTATTGCTCCATCAGAAGCTTCCGCAAATTTAGCTCGTTATGATGGGGTAAAATATGGCTTCCGTACTCCTGAGTCGGACAACCTTTTAAATATGTATGCCAAGACTCGCGCTGAAGGTTTTGGTTCAGAAGTTAAGCGCCGAATTATGATTGGTACTTATGCTTTATCGGCTGGATATTATGATGCTTATTATCTGAAAGCTCAAAAAGTCCGTACTTTAATTAAGGAAGATTTTGACAAAGCATTTGCTCAAGTAGATATTTTAGCTTGCCCCACTTCTCCAACTACAGCATTTAAGGTGGGTGAAAAAACTGACGATCCACTGAATATGTATTTGTCTGACTTAATGACTATTCCAGTTAATTTGGCTGGTTTACCTGCTTTGAGTTTACCCTGTGGCTTTGATCAACAAGGATTACCAATTGGTATGCAATTGATTGGTAATGTTTTGAAAGAAGGTTTACTCTTTGAAGTTGCTCATGTTTATGAACAGTCTAATGATTGGTATAAACACCAACCTCGACTTGAGAAAGTTTGTTTTTAGTTTTTAGTTTTTAGTTTTTATCAAAAAAAAATGGGTCGCTCAACCCCGCCTTGTTAGGCGTTATGTTTTGGGAGCGGGGCATAAATTCCTGTTACAAAAACAACTGTCAGATGTGTGTCTTACATTCTGTTTCTTTGCTGATTCCGCAGGAAACGGAGACCTCAGAATTACATACTTGCTTCTGACTTCCCCTCCTGGGAGGGGTTAGGGGTGGGTTGACTTCTGAATTCTGACTTCGTTAATGATGAGGCATTAGGTGTTTATAAAGTGTATCGGTTAAAAGCCGTAAGGAATGAGGATTTATGATCTACACAAGTTAAATTGCCGAAACTCTATATTATCTGAGTTCTTGCAAAAAAATTCTGGACTTGATTTAATTCTCATTCCTAAACCTCATCTATAGCAATCCGATTTAAGCGGACATGATATAGTTAAATATTTTCATTATGTGGCAATCTCATCTTTTTTTTGTTTTGAAGTGGCTTTTAATTGTTGGAATAGTTTCGGTTATCGGATATATTGCTATCTGTATATTTCTAGTCTTAGTGCAACAGCGATTCATATTTTTCCCTAGTTCAGTTATAGAAATAACACCAGAAAATATAAACCTCCCCTATCAAGATGTTTGGTTATCTGTTTTTGAGAAAAAAGGCAAGTTAGAAAGAATAAATGGGTGGTGGATACCTGCCAATTCTTACAGGTCAGATTTTCCAAATGTGCTGTTGTATTTACATGGTAATGGTGTCAATATAGGGGCAAATATTGAACAGGCTTCTAAATTTCATCAATTAGATTTTGATGTATTCTTAATAGATTACCGAGGTTATGGGCGTAGTACAGGTAATTTTCCTAGTGAAGCCCAGATTTATCAAGATATAGAAATTGTCTGGAATTATTTAGTTAATGAACGCCAGATTAATCCACAAAATATATTGGTTTACGGTCATTCTTTAGGTGGAGCTATTGCTATTGAGTTGGCTACAAGACACCCACAAATGGCAGGATTAATCATTCAAAGTTCTTTTACTTCTATGCAAAGTATGGTTAATTATCAGGGTGGAATTTATAAATTTTTTCCCATAAACCTACTACTACATCAAAAATTTGACTCTGTTTCCAAACTAAGGAAATTAGATATACCAATTTGCTTAATTCATGGAAAAGAGGATATGTCAGTTCCTGCCTATATGAGTGAACAATTATTTGCAGTTACTCCTGCTGAAATTAAAGATTTATATATAGTTCCTGGTGCAGATCATAATAATGTTGCATGGATTGCTGGTGATGAGTATTTACATAGAATTAATGAGTTTATTAATCAATTAAAAAATCATACCCTCTATAGCAATCCTTTTTAAGTTGTAATATTTTCCTGGCAGCTAGGAGTTAGGAGTTAGGAGTCATAATTTTCAACATTTTCAGCTCAGATTAACTATTACAAAACTTACGCAGAGGTACTATATATAGAGTAAAATAACTATAACGTTATGGTTTTGAACGCTACATACATGGTCTTTGCGTAACTCCTATATATATTAGTAAAATTGTTGCTCAACTATTAATGGAGAAAAAAATCCTTTTAGCCAATCCTTTTCTTTATAGAACCCCTGAACGGATCTATAGAACCCCTGAAGGGATCTATAAAATTAGCTGGAGAGATGGGGAGATGGGGGAATGGGGGGATGGGGAGATGGGGAGATGGGGGCTATTTTTATACTTTTTTCCCTATTCTCTAAACGGGAAATTCTAAGTCCTGTCT
>JBCDJM010000139.1:0-18321 GCA_038747755.1 Cyanobacteria bacterium P01_H01_bin.35 | reverse complement strand
CCTGGGACTATGGAGTTACGCGGTATCCGCGCGAGAAGGAATTTAACCTCCATGAATATCAGAGTTTCCCTTTACGGGCTGGCTGAACGCAAACTAGGGTTTACTTAGGCCAAACGAATCGCACACCGGATTCTATATTATACCTTGTCAATGCAAAGGCTATCAAAGATACAAGAGTTGACTAAACCCAGAAACTGACGGCAAGAGGCAGCAGAAACTCCCTATCAGTAATGTTTCGCTGCGTAACGTGAAAAGGGAATCCCGTGCTGTCTTATATAGCACTACGCATTAAGGTTAGGACATTTCTAAATCCTGTTTGCGCAGCATGACCTAGGAAAAGCCTTTAAAAGTCTGCTGTTCCCTGTTCCCTGTTCCCTAGCGCTATAAAAACAGCGTCCGGAGGATTTCAAGTATGTGGTTCTCCAAATAATAGCATTGAACAAGTTAAATCTTGAATTACTTCCATCGTCACATTACTAACAGCTAATCCACCAGCAGTAGGACGCCGAATAGAACGCAAGATAACTAAATCAATATATTTTGACTCTTCCGTAATTACTCTAGAGATATCATCATGGCGAATCGTCCTAATTTCTGTTTTCACATTAAAACTTGACTGAGAAATTAAACTAGATAACTGAGATTCAAAATCATTAATTTGTTGTTGAGCAGCTCTCGGTTCGCAAACATGAAGAAATATTACTTCCCCTTGATTTGTATCCGCAAACATTAGGGCAAATGTAATTTCCCGTGAAGTCTGTGGCGTTATATGTTTCAAAGGCACTAAGATCGAAGGAATATTAGTAGGTTCATCTTTCAAGGAGAAAAAAGCGGTCGGCAAGCGGAGCATTCCGTCAGGAAAGTTGTGCGGAACGCTAAACGCCATATCCAATCGACCAAGAAAAGCAAAAAATTACTTTTAACCAATCCTATCTGTTTTAAGAAGAGGTAATAATTAATTATTAATTGTTAATTATTGAATACCTTAGATTTTGTATTTCATCAAATTGTTAACTACTTTATTAACTAACAAGACGGTAACTAACACCATTTTTCTGAGTGTACTCATGGAGATATGTTAAGAATGCTTCAGCTACTACGGATAGTTGTTTGCCTTCTAGATAAGATACATACCACTTTCGTTGAATCGGAAATCCTTTAACATCTAAGGTTGTGAGTTCCAATTCAGAACTTTCACGATATAGGGTATGTTCTGACAAAACAGAAATTCCTAAACCACCAGCGATCGCTTGTTTAATGGCCTCATTACTGCCCAACTCTAAGCGTACTCTCACGACAACTTTGTGTCTGCCAAATATTTGCTGCACTGCCTGACGAGTACCAGAACCCTTTTCTCGCATAATAAAGGCTTCGTTATTGAGAGATTTAATCGGTATATTTCTCTTCTGTGCTAATGGATGATTTTTATTCGCTACTATAACTAAGGGATTATCCATTAAATATTCATTGCACAAAAGAATGTCTTCAGGAGGTTGACTTAATATATATAGATCGTCTTGGTTTTCTAGCATTCGCCTGGTGATATTTTGATGATTTGTTACTTCTAAGGCAATATCAACCTGTGGATGTTCTTGGCAAAAATAACCCAAGATTCTAGGCACAAAATATTTAGCAGTAGTTACTACAGCTAAACGTAACTTTCCTTGTTTTTTACCTTTGACGTCAGCAACTATCATCTCGAAGCGATCAAGCTGTTCAAATACTTCCCGACAAGTGGCCAATAATTCTCTACCAACGTCAGTTAAGTGAAGTTGCTTACCAATTTGCTCAAATAAAGGCATCCCTACTATCTGGGTGAGTTGCTTCATCTGATTAGAGACAGTGGGTTGGGTAATGAATAATTCTTCAGCAGCTTTAGTAAAGCTACCATGAGTAGCTACTGTCTGAAACACTCTTAACTGATGTAAGGTGGCCTGAATCAAGGACTTTCCCTCCTATTATAAGAAAAATAAAGAAAATCTTAATGTTTATATAAGTAATTGCAAACTATTAAGTATTGCATTAGCAATTAATTTTTATAATAATCTTGACATAGACTATAGTCAATGATTAATATAAATTACATTGACTAAAGTAAATAGGACTTATCAAGCAACTCTAGTTGTAGCGTTCTATATTTGTTGCAACGCAACTTACACCAAATCCAAGGTGTATATAGAAGTTTAGGTAAATCCTATTCAATAAAAAGAATAACTTAATAAGATAAGATAAAACAATGGCTACGCTGGTTTTTAACAAAATAAATTTCAGAAACCTTAAGGGGGATATGTTCGGTGGTTTGACTGCCGCCGTGATTGCTCTTCCTATGGCACTCGCCTTCGGTGTCGCTTCCGGTGCAGGTCCTGCTGCTGGTTTATATGGTGCCGTATTAGTCGGTTTATTTGCCGCCCTATTCGGTGGTACTCCAACTCTAATTTCTGAACCTACCGGACCAATGACGGTGGTAATGACTGCAGTGATTGCTAATTTAACTGCTGCCAACCCAGAAAACGGTCTGGCAATGGCATTTACAGTAGTAATGCTAGCTGGTTTATTCCAAATTAGTTTTGGTTTATTAAAGCTGGGTAAATACATTACCATGATGCCTTACAACGTGATTTCTGGTTTCATGTCAGGCATTGGTCTAATCCTGATTATCCTGCAAATCGGTCCGTTTCTAGGGCAAGCTAGTCCCAAGGGTGGTGTAGTTGGTACTATACAGAACATACCTAACCTTTTAACCAATATTAATCCTATAGAAACAGGTTTAGCAGCTCTTACAGTAGCTATCCTGTTCTCCATGCCATCCAAACTCAAAAAATTATTACCACCACCATTGGTAGCATTGGTAGTAGGAACAATAATTTCCATTGTATTTTTCTCAGATGTTGATATTCGTCGCATTGGTGAAATTCCTAGTGGTCTTCCTAGCTTAAACTTACCTTACTTTACTCCCGATCAGTTACGGTTAATGGTAGTTGATGCCATAGTCTTAGCGATGCTCGGTTGTATTGATGCTCTTCTTACTTCTGTGGTAGCTGACAGTTTAACTCGTACTCAACACGACTCTGATAAAGAACTAATTGGTCAAGGTTTAGGTAACTTAGCTTCTGGTTTGTTTGGTGGTATTGCTGGTGCTGGTGCGACTATGGGTACTGTGGTTAATATCAATACAGGTGCTCGTAGTGCTTTATCTGGTATTACCCGTGCAGTAATTTTGATGGTTGTAGTTTTGGGAGCTGGTAGTTTAACAGCACAAATTCCTATGGCTGTTTTGGCAGGTATTGCTCTCCAAGTAGGTATTAAGATTATTGACTGGGGTTTCCTTAAGCGAGCTCATAGCATCTCCTGGAAGTCTGCAATCATTATGTACGCTGTTATTGGTCTAACTGTATTTGTTGATTTGATTGCTGCTGTAGGTATTGGGGTCTTTATTGCTAATGTTATGACTATCGATCGCCTGACTCAGCTAAAATCTGATGATGTTAAAGCTATCACTGATGCTGATGATGCGATTATCTTAGACAATGACGAGAAAGAATTACTTGATCGTGCTGAAGGTCGGATTTTATTGTTCCACTTGAGCGGTCCGATGATATTTGGTGTTTCTAAAGCTATCTCTCGCCAGCACACACTTTTGAATAATTATGAAGTTTTGATTGTAGATTTGAGCGAAGTACCTCACATGGGTGTAACTTCTGCTCTAGCAATAGAAAATGCTATTCAAGAAACTGTTGATACAGGTCGTAATGTATTCTTAGTCGGTGCTTCGGGTAGTGTTAAACGACGCTTAGAAAAATTGGGAGTTTTAAATATTGTACCTTCAGAAAATCTCTTGATGCAACGGAAGCAAGCATTGGTTAAAGCCGTTTCTTTAGTTACTTCTGATGTCAATATTAATGGTGCAAGTCAGAACGGAGTTAACGCTCAAACTCCCATTGATACTATGATAAAGGGGCGTTAGTAATTTAAAAGATGGTATAAATTTTCCATAGACACGATGACCCTAACTTACCCAGAACTAACACTGCCAATAAGTGTTTCTCTTTTCGGCTGTTGCCGACATGAAAAGCAGAGCTTTGTGTCAGCAATCGCTTGCCAAAGAATAATGAAAGTTTTATCACTGTAGTCTCCGGTATTGGTGATTCTGGGTATGATTTAATAATTTTGTATTGTGGATTGTTTGAACTACTTGTTAATCTTAACTTTTCCCAGTTAAGTGTTCCCTGTTCCCTATTTGCTATAAACCTACTTTACATAGCTTAATTCAGCAATGCTAGGTCTCCTTACTACCCAGAAAAGTAGGTTTTCATGTCGCGCAGCGAAACACCCGCAAAAATGCACTGCATAAACTGACAACATATATAACCAAGAACCACAGAACTGAAGTCAAGCAAAGATTTAAAAGTTAGTATAATGTTTCGCTGCGCGATATGAAAAGCCAAGCATAAGCTAGCCAAATTAATTAGTAGATCCTGGTTTTATATAATGTCTAGTAGCATCAGTATTGTAAGCGCGAAGGTAAGGAATAAGGAATAAGAAATAAGCTTTCCGATCCATAGCTACTTGGAGAGTTCAATTCATCTTTATATTTACCAACGCCCTGAATTTTGCCAAAACAGCTATCTCTAGCAATTAATTCGATAACTATAGATATTTATACAAAAAAAGCCAAAGCTATAACATAATGCTGAGGCTACAATCGACCATATAGCAGGACGAAGATAATATCTTGGCTGCCTGAGCGTCTCCCATCTGATTGAGTACCCGAAAAGACTTTCCCCGTATTTATCCCTCGGATTTTACAAATTAGTTGCTGGTAAACTATGTAAAAAGCCATTGCTAATGAATCAACACTGATTAGTGTGATCATTTCTCTGGTTGGAGCTAAACCTTATTTTCCAGCACACGAAGCACCGAGATGGATATGTAATCGAGTGGGAGCTTGACTCGCTACTCACACGGATGCGTGGAGGCATTCAACCAGGATTTGAGGCTACGCTTACCTGCCATTTTCACCCCTAAAATCTAAATCAAGGAGGAATTATAACATGGATTTTTTGTCTGATTTCTGGACGCTCTTGGTAGGGAAGTTGCAGTCCCCGACACTCGGCTTTCTAATTGGTGGTATGGTTGTTGCTGCCGTCAATAGCCAACTGCAAATTCCAGATGCGATATATAAGTTTATAGTCTTTATGCTCCTCATCAAAGTCGGGCTGAGTGGTGGCATTGCGATCCGTAATGCCAATCTTGTGGAGATGCTCTTGCCAGCAGCGTTTGCCGTGATAATAGGGATTCTTATTGTGTTTATCGGGCGCTACACTTTGGGTCTGTTACCGAAAGTAAGAACCGTGGATGCCATTGCGACTGCAGGGTTGTTCGGTGCCGTGAGTGGATCTACCCTTGCTGCTGCCCTAACCCTACTGGAATCAGAAAATATCCAATACGAGCCATGGGCTGCTGCACTCTATCCCTTCATGGACATCCCAGCCCTCGTGACTGCGATAGTATTAGCCAGCCTTTATACCACTAAGCAGAAACAGTTACGTCTTGCAAAGGATAATCTCAGCAAGCAGGAGTATCTCAGCAAGCAGCCCGTTACCGCAGGCGGGTATCCCAATGAACGGCGCATTGAACGGCGCATTGTTGCAGCCGGATATCCAAGGAATACCACAGGCTCAGGGGTCAAGATATGGCCTATCATCAAGGAAAGTCTCCAGGGTTCTGCCCTATCAGCACTGCTGCTCGGACTCACTCTAGGTCTGCTAACCCGGCCGGAAAGTGTCTATGAGAGCTTTTTCAATCCCCTCTTTCGCGGACTGCTTTCGATACTAATGCTGGTAATGGGTATGGAAGCCACAGCAAGGCTTGGTGAGCTACGCAAGGTAGGCCAGTGGTACGCCCTATATTCCTTTGTGGGTCCGCTGCTGCATGGGTTCATAGCCTTCGGTCTCGGCATGATTGCCCACTACGCCACGGGATTCAGCTTTGGAGGTATCGTAATCCTAGCCACCATCGCCACCTCAAGTTCAGACATATCAGGACCACCAACTTTACGAGCTGGTATTCCGTCTGCAAATCCCTCTGCCTACATAGGCTCGTCCACAGCCGTTGGCACGCCAGTTGCGCTTGCCTTGGGAATACCGCTCTACATTGCGCTTGCCCAAGCGCTGATGGCAAGCGGAGCCTAGGTCGTCGTCTGTCGGTGCTACCCTAGCCCGGCGACCAACGCGGTTAAAAAGCGGTCAGCGGTCAGCAAGCCTCCGTAGGAGGAGCTTTCCTACGGAATGCTGCGAAACGCTAACAGCAGTCAGCAGTAAACGTTTAGAAGGGGATTTAAACCCCTCCTAAACCTTCCGATTTATAGAAACCGGGAATTTCAACCCAGAGCTGCTAAAAGCTGTTTAGCTAGCGCAAAACTTTCCGTTCCGGAATGCTGCGCAAACGTTAACGCTACGCGACATGAAAAGCGGAGCATTCCCTATACGAAAAAACTTAGTTTATCCGCAGGAGGCTAGCTATTTGCGGAGCATTCCGTCAGGAAATGCTAAAAGCTAATAGCTAGTTAATGATAGGCGTTGCATAAATTAAGTATTCAATCGGACATGATATTATTCGTTAGCGTCAAGGTCTCGCAGGCAAGAAACACAGGCACCAAAAAGCCGGGGCATGACCCCGGATTTTTTGCTTTGACAGGCTAGGTTTTGAACTAGAATGTGTGCGCGTGCAGTACCTCCATAACGTTACAGAGATAGGCGATGCCAGAATAATCGTCGAAAAACTGGCTTGCGACCTCATCTGAAATCTTCACAGCCATATCCCGATTGGGAGTAAGTACCTCGAACTTTATATTTGAGTAGTTGTCACCAACGGCGGGTTTTCCCGACGAGCGGACGTTACGACTGCCTTTACCGCCGACTTCCACCACCGTATAACCGGTAGCCCCGGCTTCGTCGATGATCTTGGCGATCTTTTTCAGCAGCAACTTTTCCGTGACGATGACGAGCTTGCTTGCTTGTTGGGTCATGTGGGTTACCTCTTGATGCGTGTAGTCATTAAACTATATAGAAACTTAGTAAAAGGGCATAACTGAGCGCTATTGCCTCGATCCGAGTTGACGAAGGTAATACCATCGCGTTCGTATATATGTTGCTTAATAGCGTGCTTGCCTTATTGAATATGATAGCACTATACCATTGATCGGTCAAGAGAAGACATAATAGGGCAAACATATCAAAATATTCCAACTTTCACGCTCTACTTTTGATAATCTATCGATCCTTGGAATTGGAACTAATTGATTACTGATTCCACACTTTACTGATAAACTACTGAATCTACCCACATTCTTTTTCTCAGATTCCTAATATTAAACCTAGTGCAGAATGGCAGAAATAACTGACCAGTTACAAAATCCTAAAAACCTTACTAATCAATACTTTTGACTTTTGACTTCCGCGTAGCGGCACTAGCTTCCAGGATAAACATATCTAATAATTCTGGAAGCTTTTGCTGTTAAGATTGATTGGAGGAATCACTATAAATATTTAAACACGATAAAATTTTTTCCCTGTCAAGACTTCAATATTTAAGAGGTGTTTGTCCTACTCCAGTCCCTTCCGATATCTATAGAACCCGTGAAGGGATCTATTTAAAATTATAGATTGAGAGTAGGGGAGTGGGGGAGTGTGGAGAGATAGGGTGTATTAGATATCTCCCAAAATTCAATCATCAAATCAATTATTACCAATTTTTGATCAATTAATTCTTCCTCCAACCTATTTTATAGGCATACGCTTAGGGCTTCTATAAAATTCTCAGCTTGCTTGTCACCCCGTGAAAATTTATTCATCAAAGAAGCTACTTTAAGAAATCTTTAAAACGTATCTAATATGACAGATAATTTTTAATTAATTATTCAATAATAAACAACAATTTAACATCATATCTAAAAAAATAGCAAATAAAATTATTAAGATTCAACAGTATCATGACTTACGCAGAAGCACCATCTCTTGGTGCGCTTTCCGCAAGCGAGCTGGCGTTGTGGCGGGGTCGCACCTAGTAGATACTAGGGGCGAATGGCCATTCGCCCCTATAGATGGTGTATAATTTCATTTTTTGCGTAAGTCCTGAGTGTTTGATATTAATGATAATTTCATTTATTTTTTAGTAAAAAAAATTTAAGTAAACTATGAAACCTACAAAAACTGTTTGCCCCTATTGTGGTGTTGGTTGCGGGTTAGAAGTATCACCACCAGCAATGCCAGGAAAAGCAACAAATAGAGATAACAAAGGTAATCCAATTTGGCAAGTACGAGGCGATCGCTCTCATCCATCTAGTAAGGGTCAAGTTTGTATCAAAGGTGCAACGGTGAGCGAAGCATTAGATAAAAGTCGCCTCAAATATCCAATGATGCGCGATACCCTAGATGAACCTTTCCGTCGGGTCAGTTGGGAACAAGCCTTTCGACGCATTGTTAACCGGATTCAAACTGTACGCTTCACCCAGGGACCAGATGCAATTTGTATGTACGGATCTGGTCAGTTTCAAACAGAAGATTATTATGTTGCCCAGAAGTTGCTCAAAGGATGTCTGGGAACTAATAACTTTGATGCCAATTCTCGCCTCTGTATGTCTTCAGCAGTATCTGGATACATTCAAAGTTTTGGTTCTGACGGTCCTCCCTGTTGCTATGATGACTTAGAACAGACAGACTGTGCATTTTTAATTGGTACTAATACAGCAGAATGTCATCCTATTATATTTAATCGTCTCAGGGTATATCACAAGAAAAATAAGAAAGTCAAAATGATTGTGGTAGACCCCCGTCGCACTAAAACGGCAGAAATAGCAGACCTACATTTGGCAATTCGACCAGGTACAGATATCGATTTACTTAATGGTATAGCTCATCTACTGATGCGTTGGGGTTTACTTGATGCAATGTTCATTGATGAGTGTACGAGCGGTTTCCCTGAATACACAGATGTGATTCGTCACTACCCACCGGAACTTGTAGCACGCCATTGTGGGATTCGCTTGGATGATTTGGAAACAGCAGCTCGTTATTGGGGAGAATCTCAGAGAGTTTTATCTTTGTGGTCAATGGGGATGAATCAGTCTTCAGAGGGGACGGCAAAAGTGCGAACTCTGATTAATCTGCATTTGATGACAGGTAATATTGGCAAACCAGGTGCAGGTCCGTTTTCTCTAACTGGTCAACCTAATGCTATGGGTGGTAGAGAAGCAGGAGGACTAGCTCATATTTTGCCTGGTTATCGAGTGGTGAAAAATTCTCAACATCGAGCTGAAGTAGAAAAGTTGTGGGGATTGACTCCTGGACAAATTTCTCCCGTTGCTGGTCGCAATGCCTGGGAAATGATTATGGCTTTGGAACGCAAAGAAATCGGTTGTTTCTGGATTGCTGCAACTAATCCTGCTGTAAGTATGCCCGATCTTGAACGGACTAAGGCTGCTTTGTTGCGATCGCCTTTTACTGTTTATCAGGATGCTTATTATCCTACGGAAACTGCTGAGTATGCTCACCTTTTATTACCTGCTGCTCAGTGGGGAGAAAAAACAGGTACGATGACGAACTCGGAGCGAGTGGTGACTTTGTGTCCCGCATTTCGAGAAGCTCCAGGAGAAGCTAAAGCAGATTGGGAAATTTTTGCCGAGGTAGGTCGTCGTTTAGGATTTGTCAATCAGTTTGATTTTGCTGACTCAGAGGCAGTCAGAGCTGAGTTTCTGGAGTTTACACGCGATCGCCCTTGTGATATGACTGGCATTACCTATCAACGACTCCAAGAAGAAGGTCCGACTCAATGGCCTTGCTCTGATAGTAGTGGCGTATCTCAGGAGCGTCTGTATACTGACCTCCGATTTAATACTCCTGATGGCAGGGCGAGGTTTGCAGCATATTATTCCCAAGGATTAGCAGAACCACCTAATCCTGATTATCCATTCGTCTTGACAAGCGGGCGGTTATATGCTCATTGGCATACTCAAACCCGTACAGGACGGATTGAAAAAATTAGAAAAATGCACCCGATGCCGTTTATCGAAATTCATCCCCAGGATGCCGAGAGGTTAGAGATTTTAGAAAATGATTGGGTGGAAGTAAGGTCGCGAAGAGGCTATGGCAGATTTCCCGCCAAAATCACTAAAGCTATTACTCCTGGTACTGTATTTGTGCCAATGCACTGGGGCGCACTGTGGGGAAATCAGACCGAGGCAAATGCTTTGACTCATCCTCAAGCTTGTCCTGAGTCTGGGCAACCAGAGTTAAAAGCTTGTGCTGTGGAGTTGCAACCAATTAAATTAGAAATGGCTATTACGGAAGATTTCCCTGTGGAACAAGTGCTGACGCTCTGATTCAAGGAAGAAATATAGTGCTATGCACAAGTCAGAAGTAATTCCCGACAGAGTTTGAGTATTTATAAATTTCCACACCCTATTTGCGTAGTGCTAATAGATACTCCTGGAAATGCCAGAATGGACAGGAAGGGCGATCGCGAATTCTGTACCCTTTCCAGGTTGGGAAATTACTTCTATTTTTCCCCCGTGCTTTTCAATAATCTGATAAGAAATTGACAGACCTAAACCAGTCCCCTTCCCTACTGGTTTCGTTGTAAAAAAGGGGTTAAAAATTTTATCTTTGACTGCTGGTGGTATTCCAGGGCCATTATCTCGAATTTTCACCATTACTTTATCTTCAGCTACCTTTTCCGTTTGAATCACAATCTGTTTTTGTTGAGTATCCGACTCAAGCATCGCATCAATAGCATTGGCAATAATATTCATAAATACCTGATTTAATTGAGCCGGATAACATTCCACCAAAGGTAAATCTCCATAATTTTTGAGAATTTTAACTCCCTGTTTCAGCTTATGACTGAGAATTAACAGCGTGTTATCAATTCCTTCATGGATATCTGCAGATTTGACCTTACTTTCATCCAGTCGAGAAAAATTCCGTAACGACACTACAATATTCTGAATTCTGTCAGTTCCTATATTCATAGAAGAAATTATCTGGGGTAAATCTGATATGATATAATCAATATCAATCTCATCCATTAAATCTTCTATTTGTGGATGTGAGTCAGGATACAACTGTTGATAAAGATTGAGTAAATCAAAGATATTTTGTGTATATTCCTGAAGATGGCTGATATTACCATGAATAAAACTGACTGGGTTATTAATCTCATGTGCTATTCCTGCCACCATTTCCCCAAGACTAGACATTTTTTCTGTTTGAATCAGTTGTGTCTGAGTTTGTTGCAGATCTTGCAAAGCTTGTGTGAGTTCTGTCGTGCGTTTTTCTACTCTTTGATTAGCTAACTTTAATTCTTGGGTGTACTGTCCTACCCATTGTATTAGCTGATTGAGAGAAACAGCTAATAATCCTACTTCATCAGTCGTGGTAACTGTAGCTTGGAGGTCAAAATTAGATTCTGCTGTCACCCGTTGGGCAGTTTCAGTCACAGTTTTGAGAGGATGAGCGATCGCTCGACTGGTATAAAATGCCAAACCAGTAGCGATCGCCACCGACAACACCATACTGCCAATAATTATTCGTAACCGCAAGACTTCCGAACGCAGCAGTTTGTTATTAGCTATGGTTTGCTCTTTTCTCGCTCTATCTATTAACTGGTTTAAACTTTCTGAAAGTTTCTCAAACTGAATGCGAATTTCAATAGCCTCTTTTCCTGTGTTGACAGCTAATACCCGTTGCCTGGCAGTTGGCATATCTTCCAGTGGCAAATTAAGCGGATCTATTTCCTGCCAAATTCTTTCCATTAATTGAGCATATAAATCCCATGTCTGACGATAACTTTGCAATACTTCCTGAAAAACTTCCGGTTTGACTACTAATTGATTTGATTGATTTTCAATCAGATCGTTCAGAGCAACCATTACTTCTTTTAATTGCTTACTCTTGCCCAAAAATTTAGTTGTTTCATACTTAAACCATATAGGAGTACCAACCACAGCAGCTAGTTGTTGAGGATGGAATTGCACCTGCCAAATAGCACTTTCTAATTCCTTTAACAGATAATACTCATTCTGTATCAATGTTAGCTGCTCTTGGGCTTGTCTGTGGTAATAGTCTCCTACGATTAGCCCTACGGTTGTACCCAACACAGCAATGCCAACTGCTAGAGAATAACCATAGCCAATTTTTTGGGCAATAGTTAAACCTTTAATCCATCCCTTAAAGAGAGAGAAAAGTTTCCCACTTCTCATACCGATCACCTCGTCAGTAGCTTGTTATCTGCATTACTTAAGAAAATCATCTTCTCCCATCGCTTTATAGACCTCTCGAATCATGTCATAATCACTATCATTGGCAGAAGCTAGGGTAGCACCTTTAAACTTAGAAGTAAAACGTGGCACAGATAGGATAGCTTGCAAGAGTCTGTCCTTATTTTCTAACATCTGCTCAAGAATTTCATCTACTAACATCGGTTCCAGTTTGCTACTAGCAATAAATACATCATTGGGCAGTGGCTTACCTTCTGCAAGTAGAGGATAATCCTGATCGGATGCACCCTCCTTTTTCAGAGAACTTTCGTATCTGTGCAAAGTTCTTCCCCAGGCATCAACCTCACCATTTTTTAATCCTTTTAGGCGATAATCGTCTGAACTGAGAATTTTTACATCAGATTTAGGATTCAATCCAGCATCCATCAGCATTTTAATCTGTCCAAGATAGCTCCCCGTAATCCCAATCTTACCTAACTCAATAGTTTTGCCTTTTAAGTCAGCTAATGACTTAATACCGCTATCTCGACGGATAGCAATAGCTGCACGGTAGTTAGGGCGTGTTAGGGCAACAATTGGTAAAGCATTTGTCCTTGCCTTAACGATCACATATTCTGATGGCCCAGCCAGAACCAAATCTACTAAACCTAACTGTAATGCTGTTGCTACTTCTATAAAGTTATCAACGGGAAAAAATTCAATTTTTGTTTCTAAAACCTCCTCCAAAGCCATTCTAAATGGTTCATAATCACGTTGCAACTCTTTAAGACCTAGAGCATCACTCACAGCAAATAGCAGTTTGTCTTTCTCCTTGAGAAGAGAATTGTTCTTGCTACCCTGATTATTTATGGCTGCTGTACAGCCAGAAGCAAAGAGGAGTAAATACCAAAGAAAATGACGTCTCAACATAGTATTTTTTGATTAAAGTGTCAGGCGAGTTTGATATTGTAGGGGATCTACACAAAGGGTTGATTTCCTTGAATATTTAGCTTGTAATATCAAATCCGGTAGCATCGGTGTAATTAGATAGTTAATCTAGGAGTCAGGAGTCAGGAGTCAGGAGAAAAGAGAATTTAGAAAGATTTGCTCTTTAGGTGAAAATGAAAATTTTTTTATACCGAATTAACCTGTTTTTCTTGACTCTGTACGGACGCCCTTATGCAACGTCCCTACCTACTCCCTACTCCCTACTCCCTACTCCCTGCCTTCACCATCAGACTTATTCAGCAAGCCCTACTTAAGAGCAATAGATATCTCTAGAAAAGAGGGAGTAGGGACGTTGCGTACAACGTCTCTACGGAGTAGGGGGGACCTAAAGTTGATTGAAAATTTTTATCACAGGAAGTACCTATTTAGTTAAACCTTACATTAGCAATACAAAAAAATTGCATATATTTAGTATTTAACTCAAAACCCAATTAACTAGAGTCCGAACACCATAACCAGTAGCACCAGCATTATTGTAACCACTTTCTGCATCTCCCCAAGTTGGACCCGCAATATCTATATGTGCCCAAGGTGTATCTTTAACAAACTGCTTCAAAAATAAAGCAGCAGTAATAGCACCACCAGGGCGCGGACCAGTATTTTTCATATCGGCGTGCATAGCTTTCAAACCCTCAAAATATTTTTCTTCCAAAGGCATCTGCCAGATTTTCTCTCCAGCTTTTTCTGCTGCTGCTTTGAGTTCTGCTGCTAAGTCATCATTCGGACTCCACAAACCAGCAATATCATTACCCAATGCCACAACACAAGCACCAGTCAGAGTTGCTAAATCTACAATTGCATCTACTTCTAACTTTTCAGCAAAGACTAAAGCATCTGCTAAAGTCAAACGCCCCTCTGCATCTGTGTTGTTAACTTCAATAGTTTTGCCATTGGAAGCAGTCAGAAAATCACCAGGGTGCATAGCGTGCCCACTAACCATATTTTCAGTAACAGCGCTAATAAAATGAACTTCCACATCTGGTTTCAATTGAGCGATCGCCTTAACAGCACCAAAAGTTGTACCTGCTCCCCCCATATCAGTTTTCATCATTTCAATGCCACTTCCGGAGGGTTTCAAGTTTAAGCCACCAGAGTCAAAAGTTAAACCTTTTCCTACTATTGCTAATTTGCGACGAGGACTACCTTCTGGTTTGTAGGTAATATGAATAAATTTTGGTGGTAAGTCAGAAGCTTTAGCCACTCCCAGAAAAGCTCCCATTCCCAGTTTTTCGCAATCTTCTTTTTCTAGAATTTCTAGAGTGAGACCAAAGTCTTTAGCTAAAGCTTCAGCAGTTTCAGCCATAGTTATTGGAGTACAGGAATTAGCAGGAGCTGCTACAAGTTCCCTGGCAAGGATGACTCCTGAACAAACTTGCCGGGCGCGGGCGATCGCTTCATCGGAACCAGCTAAACCAATTAAGTCTACTGTTTCTACATCTGGCCCAGGATTTTCTAGTTCAGATTTAAAGCGATTATCTTTATGGAGAGCTAGCTCAATGCCTTCAGTCATAGCTTTAGCTGTAGCATTAGCATCTTGACACATTGGCAGACTAATGCCTAGAGTTTTACATCTCTCCTTTTTTGCCAAACGTCCAGAGGTAGCTGCTGCTTGGCGTAGAGTATCTAATTTTAGGTCCTCTGACTTACCCAGGCCCACAATAATAATTTTGCGAATAGGGGCAGTACCACCCACACGAGTTGAGGCACTGCTGTTGGCTTTACCCTTAAATTCTGTTTCTTTAATTAATTCAGATAAAGTACCAGCTAGCATTTGGTCAAATTTGGCCATATCCCCGGTTAATTCTGTGGCATCCTCAAATAAACCAATCGCTAGGGCATCTCCGGTCCATTCTAACTGAGGTGTAGTGGTTGCTTTAATTTCCATATTAATTTCCTCTCAAGCAGTAATAAATTATCTTAATCTGTTTTCTGAATGTATGGACATTTCAGCAATAGTTATCAACATTTTTTTCTGTCTCGCATGGTAAGCATTACAGCGCTTTTCAAATTGATGAACCACATCGCCATAACCAAAACCCTGTAGGGACGTTTTGCTGACGCAGAGCTTCCGCTTTATATGTCGGCGACAGCCGAAATACGTTTGCGTTAGCGCAGCTCCTCTGTAAGAGGCAGCATTTCCTATACGAAAGTTGTGCGCCAGCAAAACGCTATGCGACATATTTGCGGAGCATTCCGGAACGGAAAACGCATTAATGCTCAAGCAACGTCCCTACTGTGGTCTACTGAAATGAAAACCGCTGTAAAGGCTTTGATAATTTAATCAGCAAACCCTATATAAATAATGGTTTAATAGCAAAATCTCCCAAAGTCACAGTAAAGTTAAGCTGTTGTTTAGTAGCTGCAAAATTAATCACAGTTTCACAAGCAACAGCAACAGTTAACATTACCAAATTTCTAGCTAAAGGATAATCACAAATATCATCATTTACTGGAGAAGGTACTCGATAATTTTCATTCCAAATTATTTCTGAATAATCAGAAGCTAATCCTACATGAAGACAAGAAATATTAGAATTAGCACAATAATTTTTGACTGCACTTCTACTAATACTATTGTCAAAAGTATCTATAACTAAGTCAGTTTTTCCTAATAGTTTACCTACATTTTCTTCTGTTAATTTTTGAGATTGACCATCAATTTTTATTCCCAAAGCGCGATAAAGACTGTTGGTGATAATTTTAACTTTAAATGCCCCAATATCAGAACGATAATAAGGTTGAGTAGATAGGTTCCGTTCTTCTATGCGATCGTAGTCTATTACTCGTAATTTATTAAACCCAGAACGAGCTAAATTTTCAGTAATATTTGCTCCTAAAGCACCAGCACCACAAATAGTTATTGACAAGTTTTTTAGCTTTGTCATTATTTCTGGACTGCGGTAAAGTTGTTCGTGAAAAAATATAGACATGGTTTTAGAAGGAAGAAGCAACAAGCCACAAGCAACAAGTTAGAATATGAAAAATGCAAAAAGGTCATTTCAGTTATCAGTTATCCGTGAAATTCCGACTAGAGTCGGAGGCTTAAAATACTGAGTTAAATATTTTTTTTATCCCCTTAAAAGACGAGAATTTAGACCTGATTTTTTGCTAAAAATTGGAATTGATAAGGAAGAAGTAATATAATTTATATTGTACTTTAGGCTATTGTAATATAATGGGTAGTCATCGAGAACAATATATATGAAAACCTGGAGTTAAAATGGCTATTAATTGCTACAAAATAACTCAAAATTTTCCTAATTATGAACTTTACGGTTTAACCAGTCAAATTCACCGTAGTTGTGTTTCAGTTCCATCAAATATTGCTGAATGATATGGTAGAACAAGTAATATCATGTCCGGATAATTAGTGATAAAAAAACTTTCTCTTTTTTATACTGTCTTTCTCCTCTCTTCCCTCCTGACTCCTGACTCCTGACTCCTGACTCCTCCCTCCTTATTTATAACTATTCAACCGGACATGATATAAAGCTGAATATATACGTTTTCTCATAATTGCTCTCGGTTCTCTCAGAGAATTAGATACCCAATTAATTATTGCTAAAGCAGTAAATTTAGCTGAACCAGAACAATTTTATCCTATTATAAAAGAAGTTGATGAACTACAACGTCTGATTATAGCTACTATTCACAAATTAGACAAATAATTTACCCTCTTACTTCTTACTTCTTACTTCTTACTTTCCTCATCTCTGTTCAACAACTCCAACTAAAGATTGCAAATCAAAATGTCTATCGCCTCCACTTAAACAAATACCTGCACTTACCACAGTTAAGTCATTTTTATTAATAGCAGAAGTGTGAATTTCACCATTTCCAGTTACCCATTCCACTTGCCAATAATTGGAGCGATCGCGAAAATTTTGTAGCTCTCCCCCACCCATTGCTAATGCTTCTCTGAGTCTTTTTTCATCCTTTTGATGTTGCATTTTTTGCATAAATTCTTTCTTTTGTCGTGCTACTAAATCATAAACTGTTCTAATTTCTGGAGTCATTCCTTTAAACTTAACTTCTTTAGGCGGGGTAATATTTTTAAATGCTTCTCGTAACTCTTCTGCTATTAATGGATCGGCACGGCGGTCTATATCTTCAAACCACCAATAAGCACCATCAAATCTAGCAATTATTTGCTCAAACATTGCTCCTTCTGTTACTAGATGAACTGCTACAGGTTTAGCAAAACTAAACCGTTGTTTACTATCAGATTCATTAGTTGGATATGCTAACCATGTTTGCCCTTTCAATTGACAAGCAAGGAAGAATCTTAGAGGTTTTAAAAGTTTAAAATATCCTTCTAGCTGAGGCAAACTTGGTTCTTGTATAAATTTAGCGATCTTTTCATTTATTGGTTGAAATATTCCCCATCCTGCAAATTTTTTTGGTTGACTTTCAAAGAGATAAATCATTCCTGCTACTCTAGTTTTTACTCGCCCGTTTTTAACGCAAGGTGCTAGAAATTGAATATTGGTTAATTCGGCTTCTTGAGTTGCTAATTGGTTGATTAATTTACGAATATCTGTCATTTTTTTTTAAGGAATAAATTAGAAGGAAGAGGCAAGAAGCAAGAAGAAGGGAATCTATCAATCTTTTTACTCTTGTTTTACTTGACTTTTGCCTTTATATACCGTTTCTCAAATTGGTGAGATACAGTTACAGATCCCCCCCTGCCCCCCTTTTTAAGCTATCCCTTATAAGGAACTCTTGAAACCCTTGTGGGAGGGTGGGGAGGATGGGGAGGAGGGGGAGGAGGGGGAGGAAGAATTCTGTCTACATTCATAAAAAAGTGTATTTTTCAATACTCTTTTCTCGTGAAAAAGCCGATTCAAGACTTCAACATAACTTGTCTATGTTGTCAAGTTTTATGTTAAGAAAGATGTTTATAAAGCATAGCTTAAAAAGGGGGGAGTCTTCAAAGTCCCCCTTCTCAAGGGGGATGCGCGGGGGATCGTAAATGTCTTTCATCTTTATGAGAAAGGCTATAGCAGTTTTCATGTTTTTTAGAGTACTGTGATTTGGGTTTATAGTAAGAAGTTGTGTGG
>JBCDJM010000138.1:0-18364 GCA_038747755.1 Cyanobacteria bacterium P01_H01_bin.35 | reverse complement strand
GAAAATTTTCTCTTTAGTATTGCGGATAGAGCAATAGTCAATTTCATTTGCTGAAGCTCCCGGAGGTGGGTGATGAAAATTTTCTCTTTAGTATTGCGGATAGAGCAATAGTCAATTTCATTTGCTGAAACTTCCAGAGGTGAGTTATGAAAATTATTTGGTTTTCATCTCCCCACCTTCCCCAGACTCCCTAATTCAAAATAGATCCCCCCATCATTTTCTGATACCGCCACTCCAACTCCCTCCTCAACAAAGGCAAACTATTCAAACTTTCATCCTTCTCCATCACCCGAAAAGCAGCATCCCGCGCCAACTCCAAAACCTCCTGATCCTCAACCAAACTCGCCAAAGCAAAATCCGGCAACCCCGACTGCTTCGTTCCCAACACCTGGCCAGGGCCTCGTAAACGCATATCCATCTCCGCAATAAAAAATCCATCCTGAGACTGCGCCAAAACATTCAAACGTTCCACAGCATCCGTCGAACCCGCCCCCCTCATCAACAAACAATAAGACTTATGAACACCACGCCCAACCCGTCCCCGCAACTGGTGTAACTGAGATAAACCAAACCTTTCTGCATTTTCAATCAGCATTACGGTAGCATTGGGTACGTCTACCCCCACTTCCACCACAGTAGTAGAAACTAAAATCTGAGTTTCATTATCCCGAAAGGTACTAATAGCTTGGTCTTTTTCAGCACTGCTCATTCTGCCATGCAGCAAACCTATTTGAAACTCTGGAAAAACCTTTTCAGCTAACTTTTGATGTTCTTCCACCGCAGATTTTACATCCAACTTTTCGGACTCTTCAACTAAGGGTAAAACAATATAAACTTGTCTACCTTGAACTATTTCTCGGCGGATTAAATCATAAGCTTTTTTACGTTGTCTCCCAGTCAAAGTTGTGGTTTGAATAGGTTGCCTTCCTGGTGGAAGTTCATCTATTTGACTAACATCTAAATCTCCATGTAAAGTCAAAGCTAAAGTTCTAGGAATAGGAGTAGCAGTCATTGCCAAAAAATGAGGAGATTCACCTTTTTGTTGTAACTTTGCTCTTTGTTGCACCCCAAATCTGTGTTGTTCATCTATTACTACTAAACCTAATTTATGAAAATTTACTGCATCTTGAATTAGAGCATGAGTACCGACTAAAACTGGTAATTCTCCAGTCTCAAGTTGAGCATGAATTTCGCGACGTTTTGCCGTTTTTGTCGAACCTGTTAATAATTCAACAGGCAAATGTAAGAGATTAAACCAACTAACTAATTTACGATAATGTTGTTCTGCCAATACTTCTGTCGGCGCCATTAAAGCAGCTTGATAACCAACTTGAATTGCTGCCAACATAGCTACAACTGCCACTACTGTTTTTCCAGCTCCCACATCTCCTTGTACTAATCTTTTCATTGGTTCAGGTTTTTGTAAGTCGCTAAGAATTTCATTAACTACTCTATTTTGAGCATTAGTTAATTGAAATGGCAGTAGTTCGTAGAATTTATCAATGAGTTTTCCTGTTACAGGTAAAGCTATTCCCGTTTCTATTTTTGTTTGTACTTGCCGACGTTTTAATAAACCTAATTGTAGGTATAAAAATTCATCAAAAACTAAGCGACGACGTGCTGCTGCTAAACAATCTCTATCTGTAGGAAAATGAATATTTTTAATGGCGTTTTTTAAGTCTATTAATTGATATTGATTCAGAAAATTTTCGGGTAATGTATCTGATAATTTTTCGGCTGTTGGTAAAACTGTAAATATTGCTTTTCTAACAACATCTGCTCCTACTCCATCTGTTAAGGGATAAACTGGTACTAAACGACCAATTTTCATTGATTCAATTTCACCACCTTCACTATCGAGAACTTCTATTTCTGGATTATCTAAATTTTTGCCATATTTGTTTTCTTTAACTAAACCTGAAGCAGCGACTTTTGCACCGACTGGATAGAATTTTTTTTGCAGCATTTGCCAACCTTTATTACTAAATCTAGGTCCGGCAAAAAAGCGACTAATTTTGATTTGCCCAGTAGCATCTGTGAGGGTAAGTTCGAGAATAGTTAATTTCTTATTTTTAGGACTAGAAAAACAGTTAAACCTTTTAACTTTGCCGATTATAGTAACAGTTGCTCCGGGTTCTAAATCACGAATATTTACTTGACGAGCATAATCTATATGGTCTCTTGGATAATAATAAAGTAATTCTCTAACTGTAGATAATCCTAAAGTTTCTAGGCGATCGCTATTTTTAATTCCTATACCTTTTACATCTTTAAGTGGCTGTTGTAGTTCTAGGTTATTAGTAGATTTTTGTGAAAAGTTAGAATTATTTTTCTGTACTTTGGCAGTTATTTCTACTGGATGTACTTCTGGGATATTTTGCTCTTTTTCTCTGGCGCAGTAAGACTGCATTTTATTTAAAAAATCTTGAGTCTTTTCTAGTAAACTTTGCCGCTCTTCTCTAGTCATTGCTGGATAGGAGGCAAATTTTTTAGATAATTCTTGAAATTGATTTTGATAAGCTTTTAATATTATTGGTTGTTTACTTAAACTAATACTCAAAAAGTCATTAAATATATATTGTTTACCTTGGATATTTTGAAATCCACGTTCTGCTTCTACCAATAAAGCTTTTTTTAGTCTTTCCCAGTCTATGGTTTCTTTTTCATTATTCATGGCATTATTAATAATTTATAATTTAGAATGCATAATTTAGAATTGGTAAATTTAAGAGGCATAAATTTAGCCTAATCTCTACTTTTAACTTCTTACTCCCAACAACGTTCTAGATAAACTTTCGCTACTTGATCGCCAGGATTTTTACTCAAACAGTCTTGAAATAATTGAGCAGCTTGATTAATTTCTCCTTGAAAATAATATATCATCGCTTTTTCAAATTGATGTTTTGTGATTCTTTTAGCTTCTAAAATTTCAGGGGGATCGGCATCAAATACTTCAAAAAATGTCACCATTTCTGTTTTTCCTTTTACCTGAACTCTATCAATTAAACGAATGGAATATTTTAGATAATTTTCTAGTAACTGAATAGTAGAGTTACTAACTAATAAAGGCACATGATAGACTTTAGTTAATTGTTCTAAACGAGATGCTAAATTTACCGTATCACCAACTACTGTACCATCTATTCTTTGAATACCTCCTACTGTACCTAAAACTACATCTCCTGTATTAATACCAATACCAATTTTTAATGGTTGTCTGTCTGGTCTTTGCCTAGTTTTATTATATTCAGTTAGTCGCTTTAGCATAGAAATACCTGCCTCAATAGCATCATCAGCTTGACCTGGAAATAGCGCCATTATTGCATCACCAATATATTTATCAATAAAACCATGATTGTTAACTATTAATGGTTCCATTCTGGAGAGATAAGCATTAATAAATCTAATACTATCTTGTGAACTCATAGCTTCTATAAGAGTGGTGAAGTTACGAATATCAGCAAATAAAACTGACATTTTCAGTTGTATACTATCTCCTAATTTTACATCTGTAATATTTTTATATCCCATCAATGAGATAAATTTCTCTGGTACAAATTTAGTAGTAGCAGTAGTTAATTGTAATTCATTATCTAGAGATTCTTGTAAGTCAAGATTAGCTTGAATTAGTTCCTTATTTATGCACTCTAGTTCAGCATTTTTTTTTGCTATCTCCTGTTTCCTAAAATAACTATTTAACGCTTCTTTGACTGTCAATTTAAAGTCCTGTGATTCCCAAGGTTTAGGAATATAACGATATAAGTTTGCATAGTTAATAGCATTTCCTACTCCTTTCACATCTGCTTGCCCAGTCAGCATTATTTTTAAAGTTTCAGGATATAGAGAATGAATCTTTTGCAGTAGTTCATCTCCCTTCATCTCTGGCATAATATAGTCAGCAATAACTATTGGTATTTCATAATTATTTTCTTTCAAGTCTATAAATACTTCTAGACATTCTTCACCACTTTGAGCCAGTTCAATTAAATAATTATCTCCTAAATTGCCTTCTAATTCTATACGAAGACTATCTAAAATCATCGGTTCATCATCCACACAAATAATAGCAATTTGATTCATATCTATAAAAAGGGGAGTAGGGAAAAATAATGGATAATGGATAATGGATAATTCATAATTCATAATTCATAATTACCTCTGGTTAAAACCGTAAGGGCATTAAATATAAGGAAATATTTCTTTTTTATCCTTAAAAGGAGAGGCTTTATACTTTTATTTTTCGGTGAATTATGACTATTATCCATCTCCCATAGTTCCTAAAGCAGTTAATAAAAATAGATTAATTGATTAAAATCTTTTTCCTTAAACGTCAGTGTTAATTAAGGCTTGCTGATTAATTCTCAAAGCCAAGACATATAAACAAGACATATAAAAACATCAGCATTTTTAGAATAAAAAAATTGCCAGCTTTTCAGTGGAAGTAAGCTAAAAAAGTCAGCATTTTGAGCAGAATAATTACAGGTAAATCAAGGGGAAAATATTTACTTATACCTCCTCTATAATTCTCTGTTGCTTCTAACTACTCCTTACCTTAGCAAAAAGACTTTTTCAGCAAACCTACTCAGTATTAACTTTTGCATTTTCAATAGTTGATACTAATTCTTGATGATTCCAGGGTTTGGTTAAGTAACAATATAAATTTGCTTCTTTTTTGACTCGTTCAACAGATACTCGATCTGCTTGCCCTGTCAACATGACTTTAATAATTTTAGGATATTTATTATGAACTTGAATCAAAAATTCATCTCCCTTAATTCCGGGCATTAACCAATCAGAAACTACGATAAAAATTTTAGTTCCTTCTCCTTCTAATTCGTCAATAATTTCGAGAGCTTCATCTGCTCTTTCTGCAAATTCATAAATATATTTATCCTCAAAAGCTTCTAAAAGTTCTGTTTCTAAACTTTTTAAAATTGATAATTCATCATCTACACAAACAATTGCCATTTCACTCATTTTAATTTTTATCCATTTTAATTACTTATTAGCTTTTAGCATTTTTGGACTAAAATTCCCTTCTAAACTCTAAAAAAATAATTTTGCTGACTGCTTACGACTTTTTTAATTAATTGATAATGAAAAATATCTCTAATTATCAATTATCTATCAGTAAATATACGGTAAAAGTAGTTTTCCCAGGCACAGAATTTACTTCTATCTTACCATCATGTTTTTCAATAATTTTTCTCACGATATCTAAACCTAAACCGCTGCCTTCTCCTGGTGGTTTTGTTGTAAAAAATGGTTGGAATATTTTTGACATAATCTCAGGAGGTATTCCCTTGCCACTATCAGTAATGCTGACACTAATATAATTATCTGACTGAGTTACTTGAATCGTTAGACTACCATCATATTCCATTGCTTGTAAAGCATTATGAATTAAGTTTGTCCAAACTTGATTTAACTCATCAGGATAACATTGAACAAAAGGCAAAGAGTTATCAAATTTTTTTGTAACTTCTACACCATGTTTAATCTTATTATGATACAGAGTTAAAACTGTTTCAATTCCTTCCAAAATATTAGCTTTTACTTTCTGCCCAGTAGAGTCATAGCGAGCATAAGTCTTCAAAGCAAATACTACTTTTGCAGCTCTTTCTGCTGCAGTACGAATAGTTTGGCTACTGGTTTGAACATTGGCAAATTGATAGGCAATTTTTAAAATTTCTTCACTGTTTGCATCCTGTAACAAAGGTAAAAATTCTGCTAAATTATCATAGACTCCTACCCCTGCTAAATAGTTAGCCATAATAGTAGCTTTATCAATTGAATTTGCCTGAAGTTGACTAACTAAATTTCTTTTAATTTGCCGTTGCTCTCTAGTAGATAAAGAAATACCTGTATTGTTTGATTTTTTCAGAAGAGCAAAAAAGTTTTCCTGTCGCTCTGGAGAAAGCTCTTTGAAAAAAATAGGAAGTTTTTCTAAATAAGTTTCCCAAAAATTAGCAATACTATTAATTGAAGAGTTAATCGCACCTAAAGGAGTATTTATCTCGTGAGCTATACCTGCTATTAGTTGTCCGAGGGCTACCATTTTTTCTGATTGAATTAATTCTTGTTGAGCCGTTTGTAGTTGTTGCAGAGTAGTAGCTAACTCCTGATTTTTCTGACGTAAATTTAATTCTGCTTGGAGGCGATCGCGAGATTCCATAGCTAGGGAAGTCATATATGCTAAATAACTGCCAAAATTTTGTTCTTCAACCTCCCAATTTCTATTAGTTCCTTTGTGTTCTAAGCAGATCATACCAACTATTTTTCCCTTAAAATTAATGGGAATATTCAAGCTAGCACTAACCGATATAGGAGCAAAATAATTTACCGTTTTTTCTGGAGTATCGGAGTGAATATCAACATTCTGAGTCTGATTTTTATCTTGATGATTAACATCTTGAAATAACAAAGGAAAACCACCAGTAAAAAATTTATTTTCCTGACTATGCTGTGCAATAGATAATTCATAACAATCTGCACATTTCAGCTCAGATTTATCCTCACTATAAAACCACACACTCGTTTTTTCCACATCCAAAATATGACTGCCCAATTCAGTTATTTCTTGTAAAGCAACCTGAAAATTTCCTTCATATAAATTTTTACTCTTAGCTAGTTTTAATAATCCCGTTTGTTGTTTTTTTAGACGATTTCCCCTAGCTTCCATTTTTGATTCTGCTGCAATTCTTTCTTGAACTTGTATTTTTAAATAAGCATTTGTTTCTACTAATTCAGCAGTCCGTAAACGCAATCCTTCAGTAGCTTCTTGAACACGATTTTCTAAATCATCATAAGCATGACTACGAGCTATTTCTGCTTTTTTGCGCAGTAGTTCTGAAGTAGCTCTCTCAGCAAAAATTTGCACCATTGCCATAGCATTTTCTTCATTAACTAAAGGTTGATTATTAATCACACATAATACCCCTATTACCTGCCGAGCTTCATCTAATAATGGCACTCCTAAATAACATTTAGCTTTAGTTTCACCGATCAAACTAGACTGTGTAAAATCTTCCTCTAACTTTTCTGGATAGTATAATAATTCTTTGCGGTTAATAACAGTTTGACAAAGCGTATTTAAAAAATTAAATTCAATATTATCTCTAATTTTTCTCTCTCCCCAAATAGCTAATTTTTTTAACTGGAAAGAGTCTTCAACTATTTCACTAACAAACACATAATTAACATTTAAAGCTTTCGCTAAATTCTCTACTAAAGCTGGAAAAAATGCTTCTCCTGTCACAGAAGAAGTTGCCATCACAATATTTTGTAATATCTTTTCTGCTTGTTGACGTTCTAATATTTGATGCTGTAATTGTTGGTTAACTGCTTCTAATTGTTCCGGTGTTTTTAGAGCTAGAAACTGAGGTAAAAGAGTAGCCATTTGCAAAGCTGTACAACAAGAAACTAAAGCAGTCATTGCTTGCTCAACACCAGAAACCCAATAAGCAGGATGCCACAATGTCCAAACCTCTAATAAATGACCTACTCCACACAAAATAATAAATGCCCCAAATAAACCAAATACTCCTAAAAAGGGAATTTCTTTTTTACGTTTGCAGATAAAATACACCAACATTGCTGGTATGGAAAAATAAGCAAGAGCAATTAGTAAATCACTCAAAAGATGGAGCCATACTAATGAAGTTTGCCATAGGTAACAGTTACCATGAGGCATATATTGAGTCGGTGAAAATATAGATTTTAATACTTCCCACATTTTTATTATTTTATGTTTTTGTTTTAGGGAACAGGAAAAAAATAGAATAAAAATAACTATTTCCCTCCTTCTTCCTTCTTTCTAACACAAAACAAAAAAACAAAGGATTTTATATATTTGCTATTACAGTAGATTCTATTTTAGTGAGGTACGCCGACTGAGAGAATTTAATTATTAAGTCTGTACTTCTTATGCTTGGAATTTGCTGTAAATCTATTTTCCTCTTATTCTTATTTCTTACCAAAAAAGAAAGGTATAAACACTCTCCTTTTAAGCAAGAAAATGCTAGGATATTTCTTTATTTTCAATCCTCTCATTTTTAATCAGAGGTAATTATTGTAGCGGTTTTAACTCATGTTGACTACAAAAAGTCTTCCTTCTTTCTTCTTCATTCTTGCTTTAAACTCAAATCTTTGTACTCTATATTAATCAAAACTGCTATTATAATTAATAATTAATTATTAATTATTCCTCATACCAACTAGAACGCCATGCTGACTCAGCTTCTATTACAGATTTTTCTCGTTGCTTTTTACGATATTCCTGTTGCAGTTGACTAACCTTGCGTAAAAGATTACGAATTTTATTGCGCCAACTCGTGACATTAATATTAGTAAATTCTATTTCAGATAACCGTAGATTTATTGCTATAATTCGAGTGATTTTAGAATTATCTTCTTCTTCTGAATCTGCTGCTTCAATCAACAAATTTAATATATTAGGCTGCCCACCTACAGGACTATGCTCTGATTCCATTTCTGTCGCAGCTTCTAAAACTTTTTCCGGTATCTTTTTCGGTAGTATTTCTCCTGTCTGAAGTATACAGTTTGTCTGATGAGAAACTTTTTTGAGAATTTCTGGTATTTGCTTTTCTATATTCTCTTGCCAATTTACTAATATATCGATATTATGCAGTTTCTCAAGAAGACTTTCTGGAGAACTTTTGATTTTTTCTGCTTCAGTTTCATTGATTTTCTCTTCTACTTTATTTCCTACTTCTCTATCCTCAGAATCTGTTGTAGCTTGTGACACTTTTTCAGTCGAAAATAACTCCGAAGAATCAAACTGTATACCTTCTTTTTGGTCTTTTATTTTCGATAGCAATTCTTCTTTTTCCTTCTCTTCTTCATTCAGAATACTCATCATTAATTCCGCTGCAGAGATATCATCGGATTTTTCTTGAGACTCCGGAAGTTGGTTCAATAATTCTTGTAATTCTTGAACTGCTAATTTAGATTTTTCTCGTAGCTCTTCCTGCATTTTTTGTCGCTGAGAAAATGATAACTTCAGAAATTCTTCTGGATATCCCTGAGTACATATATAATAACTAGCAAAAATTAACTGTTGGCGCATCCCTTGCCCCAAAACTTCTAAATAGCTTTGATATGTACTATAAAGTTCCTTGGCAATATCAGCGATCGCCACTTCAATTCTTTGCAAATCTTGTTCTATTTTCTTAATTTCTCCCACTATACCCAAATATATTTATACTAGGATTTTGAATTTAGAATTGAAAATGTATAATTTAAAATTAAAGGTAAACTTACCAATTATAAATTCTACAAGGTAAATTTACCAATTATAAATTCTCTGCTAAATTCTTACCGAATAATTAATAGTTAGTAATTATTAATTAAATCACTCAGCTTTATTAGCCTGCCCTTTAAAGGGGAAAAAAATTTATTTTTTTTTCGTTGGTTAATCCTCTCCTTTTTAGGGAGAGGTAATTATCAATTATCAATTATCCATTAATGAATTATTTCTTTCCAGTTTGTGCTGCTACTTCGTCAGCAAAATTACTTTCTTGTTTCTCAATACCTTCTCCTAAAACAAACCTAATAAAACGACGAACTTGTACTTTTTCACCTAACTGAGCGCTAGTTTCCTTAATCAATTCTTCTACCGTTTTATTTTGGTCGCGAATAAAAGGTTGATCCATCAAACTTAATTCTTTTAACCGCTTTTCTATTCTACCTTGAACTATTTTTTCCCTAATATTTTCAGGCTTACTGCTCAAGTCTTCCCTACCCATTTCTATAGATTTTTCACTTTCTACAAATTCAGTAGGAATATCATCAACTGACACATATTCTACCTGTGGACAAGCAGCTATTTGCATCGCCACATTCTTGGCTAATTCTTTAAATGCCTCATTTCTGGCCACAAAATCTGTTTGACAGTTTACTTCTACCAAAACACCAATTCTGCTACCTGTATGAATATAACTCTCAACCAATCCCTCTGCTGCAACTTTACTCCCTAGTTTGTCCGCAGAAGCAATACCTTTTTGTCTGAGCCATTCTATAGCTTTAGTAATATCCCCATCATTTTCTTTCAGGGCTTTCTTGCAGTCCATCATGCCTGCGCTTGTTTTGTCACGCAACTCTTTAACTAACTTTGCAGATATTTCCGCCATCTTTCATTATTTCCTTTACTTACAGTACAATTTAATTATTATAGGGTTGTTGCTAAAGATTTAAAAAAAATCTTCCATATATCCATATACTGGAGAGAGAAATTACTGAAGTACCAAAAAGTTAAATAATTGATAATTGATAATTGATAATTACCTCTACCTAAAACTGATTGGATTGAATAAAAGGAAAATAAATTCATTGTTTCTCCTTTAAGGGAGAGGCTTTAAACCTTAATTATTCGGTAAAAGAGCTTGTTTCTTAGTGTTAGTAATTGAGTGATTGATTTTTCCATAGGAGGAGTCCTCCTTTTCAGCCTTTAATTTATATGACATTGGCATTAGTAAATCAAGGCATAAATCTTTGATTAACAGATAAATTCAAAAATCTTTTACTTCTTAATACTTTCTTTTTTTTCAATCCTACAATTTATCCCACAAATATGCAGTGCCATAGCAAAAGTTATGGTAGAAAATTATGATTAATTGGGTCATCAGGCAAAATACTTTTATTATTTTGCTAGCTTCCTAAGAATTGGTCATTTCTCATATCATACATTATATAACACAACATACCACAACAGCCTCTTTGCCTTTTCTATCTGAGCCATTCTATAGCTTCACTAATATCCCCATCAGTTGATTTCAGGGATTTTTTGTACTACATCATACCTGCCTTTGTTTGTTCAAGCAAATCTTGAACTAAACTTTACCGAAAAATAGAAGCAGTATTATGGGGATAAAGCTTACGATGCTCAGGAACGGGTGATTGAGCCTTTGACAGACAGAGGAATAGAAGCAGTGATTCCTCCAAAAAAAACCGAAAAGAACTCCGTAATTATGATCGGGTATTGTACAAAGCACGTCATTTGATAGAAAATTTTTTGGCCAAACTTAAACAGTATCGAGGGTTGGCGGAGCCTAGCAGCAGCTATATCGCTACAAGCTATGACAAGCGTTCAGTAAACTTTCTGGGAGGAATTCCTAAAGGTAGCCTCAGTCATTTTATTAGCATAGCGATCGCCATTTACATACTGCATACAATACCCATTTTGTCAACCTCTTTAATTGATCACATGCTCTACTTTTTCTATGGGTTCTAGATAACCTAATATTCCACCCTTGTAAGTAGCAAATTGAAAAAATATTACTTTTTCATTCTCTTCTAAAATCTTTTTATCTTTTAGTTCTTTTTCATGGTGTGAATTTTGTGCGTTTTTATAACTAGATTCAACCTCATTATAAGCTAATTTTAATTCCTGAACATCTGATTTACCCTCTTGAGTAGAAGTATAATAAATAATAAGCCCTATTACTCCTGCTAGAATAGCAAACAACCATAATCCCAAGAAAGCTCATATAATTGATAAAGATACCAATCCTAAAAATATTAAATTTTGACTACTTTTTAAGCCTTTAGATGTATATTTGGATGAGGTCTGCTTTTCATATTTAAGAGCAAAATTATTTCCTTTATTAGTGAATGATATCCAATAAAAAAATCCTAGTGAACATACAACAAAGCAGATTAATATGAACGGTGTAATTCCCACGTTAAAAGTAGAATCATTTAATATAACAAAACATAGAATTACAGAAAATAATAAAAGTATAATTTAGTATCTTTATAATTGACCCATACTATAACCTCCATATAAATTAGTATATAAAATTTTGGTAGGAGTTTAACTTTTCAATATTTTACTTAGAGATAATTCTAATTATTGCTTTGGTTATAAATTTAACACTTACATTCTACACTTCACATTCAAACATAATCTCTAACTCACAACTTAACCTTGATTAGGAATGAGAATTTATTAACTTCCAGATTTCCTGTAGAGGAGCATTCCAGTGCGATACTCCTAGCCAAAAATTGTGGATATTATTTTATCCTCATTCCTTAACTTCCTCAATAACCCAATGAAAAGTTTCCATCACCTGCTCCAACGCCACATCATCCTCTAATGTAGATAAACGCAGACTAGGCGCTCTAAACTCCTCAGAATTTCCTGGTAAAGCTAAACCAATAGAACTTAATTTACTTCTTAATTCCAACCATTTACTATTACTATTAAATGGAGGTTGACAACTATAATTATTAGAGTAAATTTCCAGACGACCAGAAATATCAACACTAAACAACTCCAGATTTTTCTTTCCCGCTTGATTAACTATTGCTGCAAAACCACCATAAACATCCCCCGTACCCCACTGAATTTTCACCAAAGGTTCTTGATTTTTAGCCCAGTTATGAATTTTTCTTACTATTGAAGCTTCATCAGCACCCCATCTCGTTTTAAATTCTGGAAAGAAAGATACCTCATCCCATCTCCTCCTTTCGCGAGTCGTGCTTGATTTTTTCAGTTGTGCTTCTGTAGTTTGACCAATTACTCTAGGAACTAAAGTTCTTAAACCATCTTGACTAACATATTGTTTAATTTCTAGTGCTAAAATTTCTACTGGGTCCATCTGTCCGTTGAGGAACTCCACTATCCTTCTTAGTTCTGCCGGAATATCTTCTGCCACAAATACTAAACGAATTTTCCCTGCTTGTAGATTAGTTTTAACTTTCTGCCAAAACTTTTCCTCATTAGCATCCTCACCCAGAAACTCTTCAAATACTTGTTCCGGATCACGACCATTTTCTCGACAATTAACTTCAAACTTAGCAATAATTGATTCTAGAGGCCAATAAATTCCTGCATTAGCAGCATAATCAATCATTTGGCCTACTACTTTTTGACGAGCTTCTGCATTATAAGTTGCTGTTACTTCTACTAATGTCGGAATAGCTTCTTGATCGAGAAATAAATGAGATAATGCCCATTCCTGAGTCATCTCTTCTTCTTTTGATATTACTACTTCCCGTGAAATTAATAACCATCTTCTAGGGGTACCTCTATCAATATCATCTCCTGCTAGGAGATTAGGATAAGTTTCCAGAAATTCTTGTAGTTGATCTTCGGAATCATAAGCTTGTTCTGTCATTTCCACAAGTTGGTCGTTATCCTGAATTAAATAAATACCTCCCCCCATGAATCTACCCCTATTATATAAGTTATAAAGTTAAAATTACTAAATCTTAATATTACTATCTATCAGCTTTTTCTGTAGAATGCTGCTGGATAATTTATAATTAATAATTTAAAGATAAGCAGGTAAACAAAATAAATTATACATTGAGCGAAGCTGAATCTTGACTTTGTAAACATCGCGCTTTGTAAATAATTCTGTATAGTTCTTAGTCTGGTACAAGAATAAAGTTGGTAAATTTAATACCCAAAAAGTCTAACTTGACATAGCATCAAACGTACTTTGTGAAAATAAAGTTGGTAACTTTTTGTAAGCAAATTAATAAACTTAAATCAAACCTCTATTTTGTCGAATAATAAATTTGGTAAATTTTTGGGGTGTATGGTTGCCAATATCCAAGAGTATTATCACTTATTAAGTAGTAAGCATAAACTTAAATATAGTACAGATTATACCTTAAGTTTACTAACTTTATTATCATCCTACACTTAGTTTTCATTATCAATTATTAATTATCCATTATCAATTATCCATCAATAATTCCTGTAAATACTTTTTCTGCTGGTCCAGTCATATAAATTTTTTGGTCTGTAGTTGACCATTCAATTTCCAAACAACCTCCAGGTAACTCTACTGTAACTAAGCGCTCATTGTTTTGAGTTAAAACACCTGCCACTACTGACGCACAAGCACCTGTACCACAAGCTAGTGTTGCACCCGCTCCTCTTTCCCATACTCGCATTTTTACATATTTTGGACTAATAACTTGAATAAATTCTGTATTAGTCCTTTCTGGAAATACTGGGTGGTGTTCAAACTCAGGACCTATTTTTGCTAAGTCAATAATACTAACATCTTCTACAAAAGTTATGCAGTGGGGGTTCCCCATACTCACACAGGTAACAGACCAAGACTTTCCAGCTACTTCTAGAGATTGAGCTACAACTTTTTCATTAGGATGACTTAAAGTTGTCGGTATTTCTGATGCCAATAGTCTTGGTTGTCCCATATCAACTGTTACTTGACCATCAACTTGTAATTCTGGAACAATGAGACCAGCGCCAGTATAAATATTATATTTAGTCTTATTATTATTTTCTAGTTCTGCTATAAACTTAGCTAAACATCTAATGCCATTTCCACACATTTCTGGTTCCGAACCATCAGAATTGAAAATCCGCATGGTATAATCAGCTTGCTCTTCTCCAGGTAGGGCAAAAATTACACCATCTGCACCAATACCAAAATTGCGATCGCATAATTTTATCGCTTGTTCTGGTGTTAGTATAGGTTGGCTTTTATGACGATTATCAATCAAAATAAAATCGTTGCCTAGACCATGATATTTAGTTAATGATATTGTCATTATTATCCTCCAATAATTAAAGAACAGGGAACAGGGAACAGGGAATAGGGAATAGGGAGTAGTTGGACAAACATTTCTGTTTGATATGATTCATAATCACTCTATCTCCTAACCAATTCTTTCTTACCGAAAAATTCTGGGTATGCGCCTCCCTTTTTAAGGGGATAAAAAAAGATAATATTCCTTATTTTAAGCCTCCTTATTGCAGAGGTAATGTTAACGAAGTTACGACCCAGGAGGCTAACTGATAACTGAAATAATCTATAATTCTTAGCTAGAATAGAAAATATATTAAATAGTAATTATGTCTGAATTTGATACCAGTTTACCTAGTGTTCGCCAGATTCAAACCTATATCACAGAAAAAAAGGAAGTAGAATTGAAACTAATTACTAACGACCTTCATGTAGGAAAAGTTTTCTGGCAAGACCCAGATTGTATTTGTCTTTTAGATCAGTATGACTTACCAATTCTAATTTGGCGACAAGCTATTGTTTATCTTAAACCAAAAAATTAATCTTGATTGACACAATTCAAAATTTATCAGCTTTAGTATGGGTTGGGTTACTAAACTTTTACAGGGTTTTAATTGTACCGATATAATCAGATTTGATATAGAGAACTAATAGACAATAGGAGAAATATTTTTAAAGTTTTATCTGTTGTTTAATTTTTGACAAATCATTTAGGATTGCTATACTAATATATCTAACGTTTGTAAATAATTCTGTTCGATTACTTACCGAAAAATTAAGGCATAAAGTCTCTATATTCATGGAGGAAAAAGAAAAAAATTCCTTTTAATCAATCCTTACTATTACAAAATAGGATCGTGATTTCATTTAAGAATGAAACACTTTTCAGCCTGAAATCCTTGTCATAGCAAGAAACACTTTTCTCAATCTAAAGTGAAACGATTAAAATTATTAATTATTTAGTTGTACTTAACTTTTGTTTTTCAGGATATATTTTAGACTGGGTAATATTAAGTTGTCGTATTTGAGTAAGTTCATGGAAACCACCACAAAGAAGTAAGCGATCGCCCACCTGAGTTTCTGTATCTTCTTGAGGCCATCGAATCAATTTTCCTTCTCGTTGAATTGCCTGAATTTCTACTGTATATTTACCATGTAAATCTACATCAGATAATTTTTTACCCACAAAGGGACTAGACTCAGTTAAAATCAACCATTGACAAGATGTACTTTCCTTTGGTACAGCAATTTCTCCTTTTGCCAAACGCTCAAAACTATCTAATTCTGAAGGTTCTCCCACTAATAAAAGTTTATCACCAATATCTAATACTGTCTGGCCTTCTGGATAATCAATTTCTTCTCCTTCCACTCTGCGAATAGCCATTAAACTAACTCCGGTTAACCTTCTTAAGTTAGTTTCCTCCAAAGTCATCCCAGTCAAAGGAGAATTTTCTGGTAAAGAATACCATTTACTATTCATATCTTGAACTGCTGCTTTTAACTCCCTAGATATTTCCGGGTTTGAAACTACAGGGCGTAATGCTTGATAATGACTTTGACGAATTTCTTCTATTTCCTTTTGAATAACCTTTGCCGATATTCCCATACCAACTAACAGATGGTTAGAAAGTTCTAAACTAGCTTCAAAATTTGGTTCGACTACTTCCCTAGCTCCAAGTTGATAAAGCAATTCAATATCCTTATATCCGTTAGCTTTAACAACTATATCCAAATCTGGGGCAAATTCTAGAGAGCGCTTCAGGCAAAGTCTGGTACTCATAGCATCTGGTATGGCGATCGCCATTGCTTGTGCCTTATCCACACCTGCTCTTTCCAGGACGTGCATGGAGCAAATATTACCATAAAGATAAGGAATATCTTTTTCCCGCAACTTTTGAGCCACCGTTTCTGACTGATCAATCACGAGATAGGAAATATCATGGTTTTCTAGTTGTTGTACTAGGTTACGTCCTACTTTTCCATAACCACAGACTATAACATGATTTTGTAGAGGTAAATCTACTGAGATAGCTGTGTTAGGTTGATTCGTTTCATAGAGATACTTTTGTAACCAAGAAAAATTTTCTGCCCAGTTTAACAACTGTGGGGCAATTTTCAGGACAAAAGGTGTAATTACTAAAGTTACAGCAGTTGTACCCAATATTAATAAGTATACCCGACGAGAAACTAATCCTAATATTTGTCCCTTACTAGCAAGTACAAAAGAAAATTCTCCTATTTGAGCTAAACCTAAACCTGATAGAATTGCTGTCTTCAGAGGATAACCAAAAATTCTAACAATAGGAGTAACAATCAAAAATTTTCCTACTAGAACAAGAAATACTAAACTGAGGATTATTTCTAGATGATTCCACAGGAAAAATGGATCGATTAACATCCCAACTGCTACAAAGAATAGAGCTGCAAATATATCTCGAATAGGTTCAACATAAGTTAGAGTTTGGTCAGCATATTCTACTTCAGATATCATTAAACCCGCGACAAAAGCTCCCATTTCGATAGAAAAACCCAAGTATTCTGTCAGAAGAGCTATTCCTAAACAAAGTGCGACAACTCCTAGTAAAAATAATTCCCGACTTTCAGTTTTTGCCAAAAATCTTAGTAAGGGCGGAATTACCCAAATTCCTGCTGCTATAGCACCTAGAGCAAATAGACTTATTTCCAGAAGCGATCGCCCTACTGCAATACCAATAATTTCTGGAGGTTGGTTTAAAGCGGGTAAAACAGCTAACATTAATCCCAAGGCTAAGTCTTGGACTACTAAAATTCCCAACATGACTTGGCCGTGGGATGTAGATGTCTCGTTCCGCTCCATCAAACATTTCAGTACCACTGCTGTTGAGGATAAGGAAAGTATTGCCCCTAAAAATACTCCTTGAACTGGAGAGGATACCCACCCTACACCCACAGATACTAATGTTGTGACTAAAATGGTAAAAATAATTTGTAGTCCACCACCACCAAGACTAATTGCTTGGACTTTTCTCAATTCTGCCAGGGAAAATTCTACTCCCAAAGCAAATAGTAAAAAAGCTACCCCTAATTGAGCTAAAGTTTCTACTTGAATAAGTTCTTTAATTAAACCAAATCCTGCTGGTCCAACAATAATTCCACCTAACAGATAACCTAATAAAGCTGGCTGTCGTAGGAGTGATGCGAATAGTCCCCCTGCTGCTGCTGCTGTTAGAACTAATACTAAGTCTATAATTAACCTGAAGTCTTCTTGCACGGATTTTGATAAATATGACTGACTATCTTGTAAAGATATATTAACTCTAACCCAACCTGGGAAGGTAGCGTGGGGTACTTAATCTTGAAAAACTGAATTTAGTGGTAATAAAACGCGGTATTCATATAAGTAGTGGCGAATGGCCATTCCCCCGTCTATCCTCATAATAAATCACAAAATTGTAGTAATTCTGGTCAAAAACTACCTAAAATTTTGTCTATTAGAAATCACTATGGTTCTCAATATAAAATAGTTTTAGGTACAGATGAGAATGTTGCAATTAATATTAAATAAAGCATTACACTAGGAGGGCATCTTGTCTGCTTGTGGAGGCTAAGATGTTAGTCAGACTGTGAAACAAGACACTTTAGCAAACTAGGGTTTAATTATCTCTATTTTCTGAGTTTTCCATTATAATCTCCAATTGAGCAGGAGATGACTTCACATTCATTAATTGATAATGGATAATTGATAATTACCTAGCCGTTAAAACTATAACGGAATTGAATATAAGGAAATATCCTAGCACTTTTTTTTCCTTAAAAGGGGAGGCTTGAAACCTGAATTATTTAATTATTAATAATTAAAT
>JBCDJM010000137.1:0-18391 GCA_038747755.1 Cyanobacteria bacterium P01_H01_bin.35 | reverse complement strand
TTAAATATTTCTCTTGGTCGATTGGATATGGCGTTAACGGAGTGGCTCTGTTAAGAGCAGGAGACCTCGCCATCCCACCCTACGGGAAGCTCCGCTAACGACCGCTTTTTCATCCCCTATCCAAGGGGAGGCTTTGGACCTCATTTTTTGGTAAAATCTGAATTGATATGTTTTCTCGACCATCTACTGCCTGCTGACTAAATAATTAGAGTCTAACATATAATCTAGTTACGACTCAGGAGGCTAGTAGAAAATTGGCTAGAACGATTTTTTTCTCTTTGGTTGAATCAAGAAATAAGCTAAAACCTAAGTTAATTAAAATTGGATTGAGGAGAAGTTGTTACGGCTATTGAGATTCTTTCCCCTATCAATAAAAATACAGGATAAGGTCGGATCAGATACGAAAAAAAACGTCAGGATATTTTAAGTAGCTACAGAAATTTTGTAGAAATAGATTTGCTACGTCAAGGTAATTCAATGATTACCTTATATAAAATCCGCATAATTACTATATCCAAGTCATTGCGACTGGAACAGAGTGGAAGGTTTGCGGAGCATTCCGGAACGGATAGCAATCTCAGGGGTGCGCAGAGATTGCTTCCTATCGTCGATAGGGACGACTATTCAACCGGATTCTATATTAAATCAAAATATAGAGCATGATTATTGCATTTTAGTGAGTCCTAGTAATCAACGTCCTCAAGCATATCTTTATACTGTTAACATTCAAGATATGATTCCTGTTTTTACTTTGCCTCTACTTCCAGAAGATTCAGAAATTATTCTAGATTTACAAAGTATTTTACATCAAGTTTATGAGGAAGGACGCTATGATTTAATAATTGACTATCAACAAAAAATTATTCCTGCTTTATCAAAAACTCATACAATTTGGGCCGAAAATATCTTGAAAAACAAGGATTGAGATAAATATGACAACAACTCTAGCTACTCCTGATACTGCCTTAGTAACCATTCAAGCTGCTTTACCCATTGATCCACAGCCTTATATTATAGCCGATCGCCCTACCGGATTAGTTGTAGTAGATGTACTTAATGGTTTTTGCACAGTTGGTTTTGGCCCATTAGCTCCCCAAGAACCAGATGAACAAATTGCTACAATGGTGTCGGAAAGCGATCGCCTAGCTCGAACTTTTGTCGAAAGAGGTTGGCCAGTCTTAGCCTTCCTAGATACCCACGAACCAGGTAAACCCGAACCTCCTTATCCACCACATTGTGAAAAGGGTACGGGAGAAGAAGAACTTGTTCCTGAACTTAAATGGTTACACGATAACTCCCTAGCAACATTGGTTCCAAAAGACTGCATCAATGGATTTATCGGTTCCATTGACGTTGACACTCAAAGTAATGTATTGTTGAACTGGATAAATGATAATAAGCTGGAGAGCTTAGTTGTAGTGGGAATTTGTACTGATATCTGTGTGATGGACTTTGTTGTTACTATTCTGTCAGTGCGCAATCATGGTTTGGTGCCTACTTTAAAAGATGTGGCTGTATATGATAAAGGTTGTGCTACTTTTGACCTGACAGCAGAAATGGCTGCCGAGCAAGGTTTACCTAAAACAGCTATCCATCCACAGAAAGTATCTCACCATCTAGGGTTATATAAAATGGCCGAACGTGGTGCATTTATTGCTTCTACTATTAAGCTTTAGAAGTTGATGCACTGAAAAATTAAGGTAGGATTTGGCATTTTAAATAAAACCTTTAATTTTTAGACCTATAGGTTGAATCCTAATTTTCTCAAGTGAATGTACCATAATCCCCTTTTAGGATATCAACATACATTACAAATCAAGGCGTTGCATAAATGGGGTATGATTTGAATAGTTTTGTGGAATGGGCATCTTGTCCGTTCCTTATATTTTCGGACGGGCAGGGACGGCTAGGGAGAGGCAGGATGCCTATCCCACTTATATTCATCCCAAAATTTCAGCAACGCCAAAATAAAAAAATAGAGGCAAAAAAATTGATGAATACTCGATTAGCAATTGTCACAGGTGCAGGTGGTGCTGTTGGAGGTTGCTACCTCAAACATTTTTTAAAACAAGAAAATACAAAATAGACTTGTCGCTTTATAACTTAAAAAATCCCCAAAAACCTTGTTATGTAAGGATTATAGCCCTTGCAACTAAAAAGACTCGTAATTATTTTCCTGTCTGGGTTTGAGGGATTTTTTGCCTCTATTTAGCGAAAACTCTAATGTGTAGCTCTTTCCCGGAGCAATTTAGAAGCAACCGAAGTTATCCAATTTAAAGTCGATCTCGTAGATGAAAAAAGAACTAGGGAAGCGATCGAACAATTAGACCTTAGTGGAGTTTCTGATTTAAGATTGGTGCATGGTGTAGGTAAATTCAAGTATGAAGATTTAGAATCTCTGCCCCACCTCAACCAAGATCGACACAAGATAGATGATGAAGTATTCTTGTAAAATTACTATACTTTCCTGAATGTTGTCAACCCCTTAGTGGAAAAACTTAATGAAGAACATCAGGCCGGGCGGAAAATAACTCTTGCACTTTGTGGTTTTGGTTCCATTAGTGATAAATACAAAATCCCGTTTTGGCGGTCTCATACCTATGCTAAAGATACTTTACGGCAATATATCAAAGATTTAGCTAAGTCAAAAGACTGAAAAGGATTAATTAGGGGACGTTTTATTAATGTTAGTACCACAGATACGGGCAATGAAAATAAGTTGCGCCCTAATGTAACCCATGAAGAAAAACAATATTAGACATCTCCAGAAAAGAGGGAGTAGGGAGCAGGGAGCAGGAAGAAAGAATTGATGATTTATCTGTGACAATTAATTTTATTTTTTATTATTGGAGACGTCTATTGGTTAAAACCAGAAAAAATTGTTGCTCAATTTTTTATTCACAACGAAAAAAATATAAAAAAAGTAGCTGAATATTGAAAAAGCAATTATAATCTCTCTAATCTGTACCTAATGAGTAATCATCCTTTCTATTCTCCTATTTTATCATAATCAGGAGGGTAGGAAATTATTTTGCTAGATATAAATATTCTTTTAAATTAGCCTGGCATAAAAACTTGCTCAAAAAAGTTGTACCACAGATTTGTTCTATCTTAAAAATATAAGTCGATCAGAATGCCAAAATTAACATCTCTAAATATTTATCCCTACTTTGACGTTATCGTAGTAGGTTCAGGGGCAGCAGGACTTTATGCTGCACTTTGTTTACCTAATCATCTCAGAGTTGCTTTAGTTACTAAAAATGTAATTAATATGGGTTCAAGTAACTATGCTCAGGGAGGTATTGCTGCTGCTATCGAACCATCAGATAATCCATACTTACACCTAGAAGATACCCTCAAAGCTGGTGCAGGTTTGTGTGACCAGGAAGCGGTAAAATTTATGGTGGAGAATGCTGCAGAGGCGATTGCTCATCTAGTAGAAATGGGAGTTGCCTTCGACCGCAAAGGAGAAAAACTCGCAATGACTTTAGAAGCTGCTCATTCTCGACCCCGCGTACTTCATTCAGCAGATACTACAGGTCGAGCCATCATTGATACTCTAACAGCAAAAGTTCTAGAACGTCCAAATATTCAGGTGATTTCCCAAGCAGTAGCATTGAATTTATGGCTGAGTCCCCAAAAAAACCGCGTTCAAGGAATTAGTCTTCTCCATCAAAGCAAAATTCAGTGGTTAAAATCCTCTGTAGTGGTTCTGGCAACAGGTGGGGGCGGTCAAATATTTGCCCAAACTACTAACCCAGCAGTCAGTACCGGAGATGGAACTGCTATTGCGTGGCGTGCAGGGGCAGTTTTACGAGACTTAGAATTTTTCCAATTTCATCCTACAGCTTTGACTAAACCAGGCGCTCCTCATTTTTTGATTAGTGAAGCAGTGCGAGGGGAGGGAGCGCATCTAATTGATGAAAAAGGCTATCGTTTTGCTTTTGACTATCATCCTGCTGGAGAATTAGCTCCCAGGGATGTTGTCAGTCGAGCTATTTTCCATCATTTGCACAAAACCTCTAGCGATCCTACTCATGCTCATGTATATTTAGATTTGCGACCAATTGAACCAGAACGCATTCGCTATCGTTTTCCCAATATTATCAATGTTTGTCAACAATGGGGTATTGATGTTTTTCAAGAACCTATTCCAGTCTCTCCAGCAGCTCATTATTGGATGGGAGGAGTTGCTTGCGACTTGATGAGTCAAACTTCTATTCGCGGACTTTATGCCATTGGAGAAACTGCCAGTACAGGGGTTCATGGAGCAAACCGTTTGGCTAGTAATTCTTTGTTAGAATGTTTAGTATTTGCTGCTCAACTATCTCACATTGAAATTCAGCCAAATTTGGTAGCACCTGATTCTGATATTTCTCAGGTAAACTCTGATTGGAGTAAGGAGATGGAACAGATAGAAGCGATCCGGCAAATGTTACCAAGTTTAATGTGGGAAAGTGCAGGAATTTCTCGTCAAGGAGAGTTATTAAATCAGGCAATATATCAAGTTAATCGCTGGCGAGATAGTTTGGCAAGTTTCGAGATAGTTAAATTTTTAGATAATCTTTTGCCTAATCAGACGATCGAATTAAATTCTACTAATGCCGAACAGCAATTGCGGACGGTTGCAGAAACACTCAATCTTTTGGACTTGGGTTATTTAATTCTCAAAAGTGCTATGTCGCGCGCTGAAAGTCGAGGCGGACATTATCGTAGTGATTATCCAAAAACTTCTAATGATTGGAATTTACATACTTTGATGCAGGGCGATCGCTTGTGGCAGTCAGCAACCCAGATTAAATCTCAACCTCCGAAAATTAAAAGTACAGGTAGTTGAAATGTAAATATCTGATAAATTCAGGACTAAAGCCATGAGAACCCAGAAACCCGGTTTCTCCTAGACTTCTATTGCTCAAAAAAACGATTTATCTTAGAAACCGGGTTTCTTTGCGTAAGTCCTAAAATTGCCTAAATTTTGGTAGTGGTTACGAAGCAATACTCAATACTTTAGATACTTTTAACTAGCTAAGTCGCTTTTAGCATTTGCGTTCCGGAATTGGAACTAACAGCTAGCCTCCTGAGTGGTAACTGCGCGATTCAGCTTTTAGCAGATCTAGTTGAAATTCCCGTTTTCTATAAACCAGAAGGTTTAGGAGAGGTTTAAATCCTCTTTCAGTTCCGGAATTCTCCGCTTTCCTCCCACGTTTACTGCTGAGTGCTGTTAGCGTTTGCGCAGCATTCCGTAGGAAAGCTCCTCCTACTGAGGCTTGCTGACCGCTTTTTAAACGCTCATAGATGCCATTGATGGTAGTTTATCCTCAAGTTTATGCCCTATCTTTAGTTTCCTTTTATAGCGGTTTTCACTCATGTTGACTTGCATTACTTCTTCCTTCTTCCTTCATTCCTCAAATCTCTGTACTCTAAAAAACATGAAAACTGCTATAATCGTGAGTATGAAAAGGGTAAATTCCTTGGTATGGAATAATTTATGTAGTGTTTTTACTAATTGAAACCACCAGACAAGCTGACTAGCAATTGCCTAACCACTACTTTTGATTACTAATTACTATATAATCAATTAACCTTTTTTATAATTAATTAACCTTCTCTGTACTTCTTAATAAAAATTCACATCCTATTTATTGATAAAAATTATGACTTATGTTGAAATAAAACTATTAAAAATAAAACTCAAATAGTAGTCCTTCCTATTTTTGGCGGTGGGGAAAATATCCTAAAATAAAAAAACAGGTTAAGGTAAAAGGAATCCGAGTTTAATGCTAGATTATACTATTAGGATTTTTTACTAATTATTAATTTAGGACTACTATTGAGCCTTCTTAAGCTGATATGCGTCAGATTGAGGATAAAATTTCTATGCAAACATTAGACAATGAAGACAGTAGCACTGTTAAAACACTTGAATCTACAAGTAATAACAGAGGAATTTTCTGGACACCTGCATGGCGATCGCTAGGCTGGTCTTTTGAGGCTACCTCGGAGGAAGGCGCACCCTTGCTAGGAGGTAATATTCGGTTCAAAGACCTCTCTGGACAACTACTAGGTGCCCATGTAGCCCATGCCGGCTTGATTGTGCTATGGGCAGGTGCAATGACCCTGTTTGAACTATCCCGCTTTGACCCCAGCTTACCAATGTATGAGCAAAATCTAATTTTACTGCCCCATCTGGCAACATTAGGTATTGGTATTGAAGCAGGCGGAAAGGTAATCGATACCTATCCTTACTATGTTATCGGTATGCTGCATCTCATCAGCTCTGCCGTTTTGGGGGCAGGAGGTATCTATCATGCTGTTTTAGGGCCGAAACAGCTAGATATCAAAGGGTTTGGTTACAAGTGGGAAGACGGCAATAAGATGACAACAATTCTGGGGATTCATCTAGTGCTTTTGGGACTTGGAGCCGCATTACTGGTGATTAAAGCAACAGCTTTAGGCGGTATTTATGACCCACTAATAGAAAAGGTGCGACTGGTACAGCCAAACCTAGACCCTGTGAGAATTTTCGGCTATTTGTTTGGCTTTAGCCCTAATGGCTGGACGATAACTGGGATGGCTAGCGTCGATAATCTCGAAGATGTTATTGGTGGTCATGCCTGGGTGAGCCTACTTTGTATCTCTGGCGGTCTGTTTCACATTGTTTCCAAACCTACGAGTTGGGCAAAAAAGATACTAATATGGTCGGGAGAGGCTTACTTATCTTACAGCTTGGGGGCATTAGCGATCGCGGGCTTCAGCGTGGCTGTCTTTGTCTCTACCAACGAAATCGTTTATCCTAGCATATTTTACGGCCCTATTGGGGGTGATTATGTGCGGGTAAGTCTCGCCAGCGTTCATGCAGCCTTAGGTTTTCTTGCCTTACTAGGACACTTATGGCACGCGAGCCGAGCACGAGCTGCTACCCGTGGCGTATCTTATGGAACCTTCTCTAACTTTATGGCTAAGAATGTTAGACCTATTGGACCTGCATGAACCGAAAGTAGAGACCGATAGGAAGTCAAAAGTCAAAATTATAGCGCTATGGGCTAGTAAATAGGGAATAGTAAACTGTCAAAGGGTTTCAAGATTTATAAATGTCAAATACCTTAATGGGTAGCGCTATAAAAAGTTATAGCAGCCTCCAGGCAGTTAAGACATTCATCTCTCAAATTTAGTCCGTGCTGCGAATGTATGGGAGAATTGTTATTCGCCCCCTACTGACGATATCAAATCCACTTACTTTGGAGTTGGGAGATTCATTCAAAAGGCAAAAACTCCAAAATTTGGTAAGGGTTTGGTAACCAAACCCCTAGAATCTTTTTCTTATACCGATACTACTGGATTTGATATTACTTTTGACTTCTAATGTAGTTAAATCTATAAGTAAGTTTGATCGTATTTAACAAGGAGAATAATTGCGATGGCTGTCGCGACTGATAATATGCAAATCCCTTGGCGAGCGGGTAATGCTCGGCTTGTTGAGCTATCGGGTAAGCTATTGGGCGCTCATGTAGCCCATGCTGGATTGATTGTACTTTGGGCTGGTGCTTTTACTTTGTTTGAAGTGGCGAATTTTGACACCTCTTTACCAATGTACGAGCAAGGATTAATTCTGCTACCAAATCTAGCCCGTTTAGGAATTGGAGTTGGTGAAGGGGGTGCAGTTGTAGATACTTATCCCTATTTTGTGATTGGGGTAGTGCATTTGATTAGTTCGGCGTTTTTAGGAGCTGGTGGTATTTTCCACGCCCTCAGAGGTCCGGACAAGCTAGAAGGCAAATTTTCCTTCTTTGGCTATAGGTGGGACGATCCAGGCAAAATGACGACTATCCTGGGTATCCATCTGGTATTGTTGGGAATTGGTGCTTTCTTACTTGTAGCAAAAGCAATGGCATTTGGTGGATTATACGATCCAGCGATTCAAAATGTACGGGTAATTGAGAATCCTACTTTCAATCCAATAACCATTTTCGGCTACCTGTTTGGTACAGAAGGACGTTTCTGGCTAGCTGGTGTCAATTCTTTAGAAGATGTAGTCGGCGGTCACATTTGGATTGGTGCTATCTGCATTTTGGGAGGTTTCTGGCATATCAGCTCTGTACCTTTTACTTGGGCTAAAAACATATTTGTCTGGTCTGGAGAAGCCTATCTATCTTACAGCATTGGCGCAGTGAGCTTAATGGCATTTATAGCCACGCTATTTGTATCTGTTAACTCTCTGGTATTTCCCATAGAATTTTTCGGACCAACTTTGACTTTAGAATTCGATCGCTTTCCTGTGTTTGTTAGTTCTGATGGAGCTTTAACTGCCAGAGTCTGGTTAGCCAATGCTCACTTCTGGTTAGGCTTTTTCTTCCTCCAAGGGCACATATTCCACGCTTTACGAGCAGCAGGCTATAGCTTCAAAGAAGGCAGAGTAATTACATTTACAAGAGGTGAATTCAATAATTAATAATTAACAATTACCTCTCCTTCAAAGAAGAGGATTTAGCAAAATGATTTTTTTTCTTTTTCCTCCTTAAGAAGGAAAGGCTTTAGACCTTAATTATTTGGTAAGTTAGTTATGACCAAAAAATAAGGTTTTAAGCCTCCCCTTAAAAGCAGGGCTGTTTCATTCTTGGTTAAGGCAGAGAGAGGGGGAGCAGGGGAGCAGGGAGTAGGGGAGAATTTTCCATCCTTTACCCATGATTTTTCCCTTTCTTTATCCCTTAAGAATTTTGGTGTGGCAATTGATTTTTCAGAAATTCTCTTGATTTGACCAAGATTCTTTGGGAGCTTTTCCCGACCTCCAACCCGAAAAATAGTCTATTTTTCGTGAATTTTCCCCAAATTCCGGTAATGAGGTCCCCAATTCTCCTGAATCTATTATTTATTTAACTTTGAAACAGCCCTGCCCCTTAAAAGGGGATGAAAAGAAAAACTTCAGTATTTTAAGCCTCTGAATTTCCTAGGTCATGCTGCGCAAACAGCCAGAGGTAATGAATTGCGCAGTTCCGATCTTATGAGGCTGACTGATAATTGATAACTGATAACTAAAATGACTGTAACTAAATCAAATCCATTAAGATTTTTAGGCTTTTCAACAGATAATAATGTTGATGTTACGAACTATGTAGCTAATTCCCAAGAACCCTATTCCTGGTGGGCAGGTAATTTTCGCTTTGTTAATCTATCTGGAAAGTTATTAGGAGCGCACATTGCTCATGCTGCCTTGATTGTACTATGGGCGGGTGCTATGACTCTGTTTGAGTTATCTAGATTCGACCCTAGCTTACCTATGTACGACCAAGGGCTAATTTTGCTGCCCCACATGGCTGCTCTGGGTATAGGAGTTGGAGCAAATGGAGAAATTGTTGATACCTATCCTTTCTTTGCTATTGGTGTTGTTCATTTAGTAAGTTCAGCAATTTTAGGAGCAGGTGGGATTTACCATTCCGTACTTGGACCTGAAAAACTGGATGAAAAGGGATTTGGCTATCAATGGAATGATGGTAAAAAAATGACTACTATCCTGGGTATTCATCTAGTGCTACTAGGGATAGGAGCATTGATGTTGGTAGTTAAGGCTGTGTATGCTGGTGGTTTGTACGACCCAGCGATCAGCGATATGCGACTAATTACTCAACCCACTCTCAATCCACAAACTATCTTCGGGTATTTGGTAGGCATCACTCCTGATGGCTGGACATTGAAGGGTATGGCTGCTGTCAATTCTTTAGAAGATGTGGTTGGCGGTCATATATGGATTGGATCGATCTGCGTTTTGGGCGGTCTCTGGCATATTGCTAGTTCTCCTACTAAATGGGCTAAGGGGTTATTTGTTTGGTCAGGAGAAGCATATCTTGCTTATAGTCAGGCAGCTCTAGCTTATATGGGCTTTTTTGCAGCCTACTTTGTCTGGGTAAACGATACGGTTTATCCTTCAACATTTTACGGTCCTGTAGGTGTAACTAATGTTGATGGAACAATTACTCCTCGCACCTGGTTGATGTTGTTCCAACTTATCTTTGCCTGTCTATTGCTGGCAGGTCACTTTTGGCATGGTCTCAGAGCAAGAGCGATCGCTAGTGGATTTGTCTTCGGTAATATGAAATTCAATCCTGGCGCTCTCTACGGAGACACTCAATTCAATAACGAATCTTTAGTCACAGGTGTTGTACAGCCTTACCAGAACGACCCCCAGTTGGGCAACCTGTCAACTCCAATTAACTCCAGTCAGCTAACTATAACTTGGGTGAAAAACTTGCCAATTTATCGCAAAGGTTTAGCTCCCATCGCACGGGGACTGGAAATTGGCATGGCCCATGGATACCTATTATTAGGGCCGTTCCTCAAACTCGGACCATTGCGCGACAGCGACCAAGCTCTTTTAGCTGGAGCTGGTGGTGCATCTGGGTTAGTAGTAATTTTAAGTATCTGTCTGTTTGTTTATGGGGCAGTAGTGTTTCAAGGTTCCAGTAAACCAAATGGTGTTTTACCGGACAACCTACAAACTTATCAGGATTGGAGTCTGTTTACTTCTGGTTTCTTGATTGGCGGACTAGGCGGTGTAGTTTTTGCTTCCTTTATCCTATTGGAAATTGGGCGAGCAGGAATTGTTTGAAATAGTTAACAGTTAAGTCAGATAGCTAAAAAGTCTGGGTTAAAATCCCAGACTTGCCATAAGTTGGACGATTGTAGCGTTTTACTTTAAATATTTCACAAATTGCACGATCTTGAAATTAATTTACAAATCTTAATTTTTACTGCCTTTTTTTATATCCCACTTTATTATATAAAATATTTCAAAAGTGTTTTACAGAATGGATTTAGACTTTGTTTAAGTCCTGGACACTACATAACGGATAAGAGTTATAGTTTTGCTTGAGCATACATAATATCTTTATGTCAGTTCCGAACTCTTTTTATCAAATTTTTTTCAAAACCATAGGATTTTATTAATGACAATTCCTTTACTTGACTATCCACTCTCTAGCCAAAATCATCGGGTTCAAGGATTTGAGATGCCAGGAGATGAATATCCCAGACAGTACACTTTGGATAACCTACCCACTGGCACAGAGATGGATGAAATCATCTGGGCAGCCTATCGGCAAATTTTCAACGAGCAGCAACTCATTACAGCTCATAAACAGGTTTATTTAGAGTCTCAACTTCGCAATGGTCAGCTCGCGGTTAAGGATTTTATTCGCGGTTTACTACTTTCAGACTCATTCCGGCGACTGATTTATGATACTAATAGTAACTATCGTTGTGTCGAGCTTTGTATTCAAAGAGTTTTAGGACGCCCAGTCTATAACGATCGAGAGAAACTTGCCTGGTCTATCATATTAGCTACAAAAGGACTCCAGGGTTTTGTCGATGCCCTATTAGACAGCGAAGAATATGACAAAAACTTTGGCTATGATTGTGTTCCCTATCAGCGTCGCCGGATTTTGCCCCAGCGCACCCAAGGAGAATTACCCTTTGCTCGAATGGCTCGTTACGACAGTAATTATCTGAAACAGTTATATCGATCAGGGCAACTGCGGAAGTTTGGTGGAGTGGTTGATGAGAGTGCTGGTGCTTATCGCAAAGCCCTCGTATTTTTGTCAATCTTCTCCTTGGCAGTATTATCCATTACCCTGATATTAGTGTTTTCACCTAAGTAATATCACAGCAGTTTTCAAGTCAATGAACCATATTAAAAAATAATAATTTTGTAGGGACGTTTTGCTGACGCAAAGCTCCGCTAACGCTATGCGACATGTTTGCGTTAGCGCAGCTCCTCTGGAAGAGGCAGCATTCCGTAAGGAAAACGCATTTTTGTTATGCAACGTCCCTACATTGTGGACTACTCAAGTGAAAAGTAGTGTAATATCATAATATCATGTCCGGTAGCATCGGTATTGTATAGAGAAGGTAAGGAAGAAGGCTTTAGTTATCTAGGAGAGAAGAAAGAATAAAAGGAAAAACCTTAAATTAGATAAATATTTCCCCAATTTTTACACAAATGATATCGGCGGACATGATATAAACCCTAGTTAAATGTAGCGATCGCTCTCTTCTGTCACTTTCAGAGAGAGCTATTTTTTCTATCTAGCTATCAAGTATTGATTATAAACTATTCCAATGTTTGACAAGGGGACTTCTGCCAATAATCTCCCTGAACCAGGGTATGCAATTGCCAATCAGCAGAAGTTTGAGAATAATCGCTGCGGTAATGTCCGCCTCTACTTTCAGTGCGCCAAGCAGCACTTTTCAAGATTAAATAAGCAACATCCATCAGATTGAAAGTTTCCGCAGCCAGCCTCAGATTTTGTTCAGCCTGATCGGAGTCTAATTGCACTGTTTGGTTGGGTGTCGCCTTGAGTAGGTATCCCACAATATTCAAATCAGTTAGTTGAGAACGCCAAATATTCAGTTGTGATATCCCATCTTCAAGTATTGTTTGAGAGCGAGAAATACCAGCACTTTGCCATATCAGTTTGGGTAAATTTTCTCTGATTGACTTAACCTTCTCTATCTCATTATTCCAATCCTGTTGTTCCCTCTTCATAGGGATAGATGGATATCCAGGATCGTTATCATCATTAATCTGAGGGTGAACCGTTAGCTGAGACAATTGAGCAGCAAAAACAATACATTCTAGTAGGGAATTACTCGCTAAACGATTGGCACCATGCACTCCTGTACTCGCAGTCTCACCGATAGCATATAGGCCGTCGATTGAGGTACAACTCTCCAAATTTGTAGCAACTCCCCCCATAAAATAATGAGCCACAGGAGCGATAGGAATAGGTTCTGTAAACAAATCAATGCCCCACTGTTGACACGCTTGAATAATACTAGGAAAACGCTCTCGCATCCTCTGAGCTTTTATGGGTCGCAAATCCAAGTAAACACAATAGGGATCGGGTTGCGTTTTCTGTAAGTGACTGAAAATCGCCCTACTGACTACATCCCTCGGTGCCAATTCTCCACTAGGATGATAATCAAAAGCAAAACGCTCCCCTTGGGAATCGACTAAATGCGCTCCTTCCCCTCGCACAATCTCAGTAACTAAAAATCGGGGAATTCCGCCCACTGTTAATGCCGTCGGGTGAAATTGGAAAAACTCTGGGTCTCGGATTAAAGCTCCTGCACGCCAAGCCAGAGCAATACCATCTCCAGTACTGACGGTAGGGTTTGTGGTGTGGGAAAAAACTTGACCGCAGCCACCAGTAGCTAAGACTACTGCAGCAGATCGAATCCAGTGTATATACCCCTGATTTAGGACACTTACCCCCTGACAATTCCCTGTTACTTCATTGAGCCACAAACTCAAGGCAAACGCCTGGGAAAACACTTGGATGTTTTCGCGTTCCAAAACTTGAGCCGTGAGTGTATCAATCACCACCTTTCCGGTGGTTTCACCAGAATGGAGGACACGGGGGCGTGAGTGTGCTGCTTCTAGCTCTTGAGCAAGTTTCTGACCGTTGCGGTCAAAATTGACTCCCATTTCTAGAAGGGACTCGATCGCCCCAGGAGCATTATCAGCTAAAAGTTTTACTGCTTCTGGTTCGCAAAGACCTGCACCAGCTTTGAGAGTATCTTCCCAGTGTGACAGGGGTGTATCAGCAGGATCGATCGCTGCAGCAATGCCTCGTGCCCAACTACTTGCTCCTGTTTTCAGAGCATCTTTGGTAATTAAGCCCACTTGGAGGTGGTTAGGCAAACATAAAGCAGCATAAAGTCCTGCTGCACCAGAGCCAATAATTAGGACATCAAACTTGGAGGGAATAGTTGGCATTTTCATTAATTGATAATTGATAATTACCTCTGGTTAAAACCGTACGGGAATTAAATATAAGGAAATATTATTTCTTCTCTTGGTCGATTGGATATGGCGTTTAGCGTTCCGCACAACTTCGTTGCAAACGACCGCTTTTTTCCCCTTATAAAGGGGAGGCTTTCAACCTGAATTATTTAATTATTAATTATTCGGTAAGAAATTATATACAGAAATTAATGTTAAAAAGCAATTTATGCAATTGAACCAAAACAAGATTCTTTTAAGCAAACTCCTTTGCTCACTTCTTGATCATCTATTGTTAAAATAGCCTCCCTATATTCCAAGCTAAGTTTACTTTCCATCGCTAATGTTCGATTTCGCAGAATGGTAGACCAAGTTGCAAAGCCTAGATCAAAGTTCAGGTCATACATTTTGTTTTGAATGCGCGCATGAGCACTTGTTTTGCGATGATAAGACTTTTCTCCGCGCAACAATTTTTCTGTTTGGAGAATATTTAAGAAGTTGAAATGATTGTTTCTTTCTTGACCAAATGTGCCATCCGCACTCCAAATAATCCCGTAATCTGGGAAAAACGCATAAACAAAATGGTAGCCCCAAAACCTGGGATAATTACCCTCATAAATTTTGCAATATCCTTCGGCTTTTTGAGTGCCATTTTCTGTATGAACTGTGCATTGAAGTTGTGGTTGATGGATAACAGAACGCTGATTTTCTTCACCAGGAACCCCCCAACTGAATTGAGCTGTAACTTCAAATTGTACTTCTAGACTAGCTTTTGGTAAACAAATCGTTCCGGTTTGATTATTTTTTTTGATAGAGATATGGGGATTTGAGCTTCTTTGTTCCGAGGTATTAATCAACTCCCGGTAATTACCCTTAGTGTCACTCCACCACGCTGAGTAATGCTCAAGGGTTTTAGTTTGGAAATGTCTAAGAGCAAGTAGAGAGCCATCTTCGAGAAAGAAATGGTATTGCTCATTGTAAACAGAAGTGAAAACAGAAAAATTGGTTTCAGGTACTAAATATATCTGTACAGCACTAGGTTTTTTTGCCACGATCAATGCTCCACCAATGCTACCTCCTTGAAACATATCCCTACCAACTCGATACAATTGACTGCGATGCTCATAAATCTCTTCACCGAAAACTTTGATTGATTCTTCTTTGGATTCGGTAAATTTCTGATAGCGTTCTGCTTTACAACGTTTCCATCCAGTTGTTAAATCAGTAAAACAAATGTCAGTAAACCCTGCACTTTCAAAGTGATGTCGGTAGGTTTCACGGGTTGGCACGTAAGAAGATTTAAACACTTCTCTTAGAGTGGTTTTTACCTCTGGTGTCAGGGTGCAATTGGCAACGTAATCTTCAACGTAAATGTAGCCATTTTCTTTCAAAGCGCGAAAACAAATTTCCAGGACTTTTTCACGCTCTTCAATATGTAATAAGGAGAGAAAGGAAATGATGTTGTCAAAAGAATTGGGTGAGAGAGCATCAATAATTTGGGAACTGAGAACATTACCAGTGAGGTATTGGATGCGCCGATCGAGTCCCATCCGTTGGGTGAGTTCTTGGGCAATTTCACTAAAATCCTGTCTTAATTCCACACATTGGAGCTGACATCCCGTTTTATAGCTAATATATCGAGCCGGTCCACCCACACCACTTCCTATATCCAAAACGCGAGAGTTGGAATTGAGCGATAAATAATTGATGGCGCGATCGCAAGCTTGACTACCAAAGTAGTGATATTGATCCAAATGACCTAAATCTAGCAAGTCTTGAATTTCTAAAGCTCCGGTAGCTTTTCCTTTTTGCTTAAGGGCTTGACGAATACTATAAATGCGCTAATCGTAAAGTAACGCTGTGTCTTGTGAGGAAGAAGATTGATTCTCCAAGGGAGGTAATGTCATTTCAGTTATCAGTTATCAGTTATCAGTACCTCTGTCTGTTTGCGCAGCACGACCTAGGAAAGTCAGAAGCTTGAAACCGTATGAAAAAAACTGTAGAAAAATGAAACAGCTTTTATCTTGATATTGGATTAACCAATACTGGCGCTCTCGGCACAGCTCACTATTCCCTCGACAGTAAATGCCCCTGGGAATTTCTTGTCTTATATTTGAAGACTACCATTAATGTCAGCATTAATCACTTTACCAGTTGCACTCCTGAATAAACCAAGTTTGACTCGCTTACCTACATAGTTTTCATGCTTAAGAAGAAAATTATAGTGGTCAATAGGAGTCAACGATTCAAAGGGAAGCAATCTCAAATCCTAGTTTTTCGTACCTCATGCGTATAGCGCGTAGCGCTAGGGAACAGGAAACAGGGAACAGGGAACAGGAGACTATTAAAGGGTTTCAGCATTTCTCAATGTCCTAACCTTGGCTTCGACTGCTATAACATCAGATATCTAATTTAAGTCATAGTTAGATTGGAGGATGTTTGAAAATAAACCTCTCAAAGACTTGTTCAAACATCCTCTAAGATTTAGACAGTAGACAACATCTGTTTCTGTTTAACAGCAGAAATTTGCGCTGACATCTCCAACATACGTTGCATCGGCTTGAGTGCAGCAATCCGAATGTCTTCTGGTATAGTGATTTCCGGTGCCCGATTTTTCATTGCCAAATATAACTTTTCCAAACTATTCAAACGCATGTGGGGACATTCGTTACATGCACAGGTCGTTGCTGGTGCAGCAATAAATTGCTTGTTTGGCATGTACTTTTCCATTTGATACAAAATACCAGGTTCAGTGCCCACGATAAATTTCTCCGCAGCACTTCGCTCACTATACTCAAACAAAGCCCTGGTTGAACCGATGAAATCAGCATGGCGCAACACTTGTTCTTCACATTCGGGATGAGCAATAAATTCTGCTTGAGGATGTTCAATTTTCAGTTGTACGATCTTCTTTTCCGAAAAAATTTCATGAATCATACAACTCCCATTCCAAAGTACTAAATCTCTACCAGTTTGTTCGCTGACATAGCGACCAAGATTTTTATCAGGAGCAAAAATAATTGGCTGATCTTTAGGGATTTGATTAACAATATCTACCGCATTAGAGCTGGTACAAATAATATCGCTCATGGCTTTAACTGCAGCAGAGCAGTTAACATAAGACACCACTAAATGGTCTGGATGGGCAGCTTTAAAAGCCGCAAACTCTTCAGAAGGACAACCATCAGCCATAGAGCAACCCGCATCTAGATCGGGTAATAATACTAACTTGCTGGGGTTAAGAATTTTGGCAGTTTCTGCCATGAAATGAACTCCAGCAAAAACGATTACATCAGCATCTGTAGTAGCAGCTTGCCGAGATAAAGTTAAAGAGTCACCCAAATAGTCAGCAATATCCTGAATATCTGGCTCTTGATAGTAGTGAACTAAAATAACTGCATTTAGCTCCTGTTTAAGAGCTTCAATAGCTCCGAATAAGTCATCTGGAATAGAGTTAAAGTATGTATTTGTTTTTTTTGATTCCGTTATAAACATAGTTAGGTATTTTTTAGAAACTTTTTGCCAAATAAATATTAAGAAGGTTTCCGGCTTTCGAGCTCATAGCCTTCCTAAACAAAACACAAATCACTATAGCATAAATCAGAATTTGACTCTGGCCACTAGAACAAGAAATATTCAAAAATTTTTATTAACTGTACTATAATGAATAGGTTTATTAGGAATTTACACTACTTTTCTTTAGCTTTTTTTGACAAACAATCTCTGAAGAATATAGAAAAGTCCTAAATTTGGGTTTAAATATATAAAAATTAAAGATGATTTAGTTTTCAATCCCAAAAAATTAACATTTTATTTTTTTGTGTTAGGCAATCGTGAAAGTTCCAAGATTTACTGAACTTATTGGAAATACTCCCTTAATTGACTTGACTAAAATAGTCGGGGAAAACTCAGCGTATTTTTATGCTAAATGCGAAAATGTGAGTTTATGAATCCAGGTTTAAGCTTGAAGGATCGAATGACCAACTATATTCTGGATATTGCAGAAGCACAAGGCAAATTAAAGAGAGGAGATGTTATTGTTTGTTCTTCTAGTGGTAATACAGGTTGCAGCTTTGCTATCTTAGGTTAAGATTAGAGGCTATCAGGTTGTTATTGTCACATCAGAAAAATGTAGCATTGAAAAGCAACACCATATAAAAGCTCTCAATGCGGAATTAATTGTAGTCGATTATGATAGCTATATGAGTTACGGAACAGATTATGCAAAAAAAAATGAGTATTTTGATGTAGATCAATATAACAATATCTATAATCCAGAGGCATATTATCAAACTTTAGGACCAGAAATATGAAAAGACACAAATGGAGAAATTACCCACTTTGTGATGACTGGTTCTACCTTTGGTTGTATATCAGGTACAGCACGCTTTTTAAAGGAGTGCAACCCAAAAATTCAAGTTATATTGGCAGATCCTGTATGTTCAAATATTTATAATTACTACTACAGCAATATTAAAACCCACATTCCGCACGTCAATTTGTAACATTAAAAGTAGTATAAAAAAACGGTATCTTGGTAAGTATTTATACTGTAGATATCCTATTCATTGACCTTTCTCAGGAAAATATTAAGCATAAATAGTCAATTACTTACTC
>JBCDJM010000136.1:0-18455 GCA_038747755.1 Cyanobacteria bacterium P01_H01_bin.35 | reverse complement strand
ATATCTCCAACAATTAAAAAATCAATTACTTCTACACTATTCCCTACTCCCTACTCCCTCTTTTCACTGATTTATGTAGAAAATATTATAGAAAAATCATAAATTATTAGATATCTCCAACAATTAAAAAATCAATTATTTCTACACTATTCCCTACTCCCTACTCCCTACTCCCTCTTTTCACTGATTTATGTAGAAAATATTATGGAAAAATCATAAATTATTAGATATCTCCAACAATTAAAAAATCAATTACTTCTACACTATTCCCTACTCCCTACTCCCTACTCCCTCTTTTCTGGATATTAACATTCATCGGCTCGTATTACCAATAATACCCTAGTAGTTTTATTAATATCTTCTGGTACATCTGATAACATAATCATGCTTGTATCTAGATAGTCAATTTTCCAAACATATTCCACACCATCCAGTACTACTTCACCCATTTCATGTTGACCTTTCGGGTCATTTTCGGGTGTAAAATTAGAAAAATCTTGAATTTCTTTAAAAAGTTCTTTTTGTTTTTTTCTCGGCAATGCTAATACTTGCCGACTCATTCTGTATTCTCCTAAACTTTTATCTCCATTTCTAAAGCGGTCATTTAACTTAGCTATTGTTTTTCCCCTCACTTCTTCTTCTGTTGTTCTGTTCCATAATTCTTGAGCAGAATGTGCTATAGTTTTTACTGTATTGAAAGCTGCTAAATCCCAAGACTTTACTGATTCAACTTTGGCTTTCAAAGATGACCAATCTATTTGATTATCAATTTTAATCAATCTTTCTGGCTGAGATTTATCTTCCATTAACAATATAGTTAAATATGGCATTTTTTCCAGTTTATCTAAAGGAGAAGGTAACATATTCCCCCCATAATGATTAATCCAAACTTGATAAATATAATCATTTCCTGATAATTGGAACAATACATATAGTGGTACAACAGAAATAGAACCTACTTTTGTGATAAAAACTCCGGCTTTAGCAGTCACTTTAATAGAACTTTCTAAATGCCAACTTTTCCCTGGAGGAAGTTTTAATAAAAATAATGGTTCATAATCTGTTGTCAATGCAGATGGGGTAGAGAGAGGCAAGAAAATTTGATTTTTTTCAGAACGAGGACGAGTTAAAATCCAATTCCAAGTTGATGTACCTATTGGAGACTGACTAAATATTTTAAAAAAATCATTTTGTTGAGGTTCAGGTAATTGTTTATGTTGATTTAATAGTTGTTTATTTCTGCTCATTTTTCTCCAAATAATTGATTTTTAAATATTCTTTTAAGTTCTTTGATTTTTATGGTTAAGATTAGCTGTCTCTGATTTTTATACTGTGGTTGACACTAGAAAAAATTATACAATAGCATCTTACCTCCTATATTTTATAATAGCTTACTAGAGAATAAAATAGAAAAATTGATTAAGGTTTGAATTAATTATGGGTACTAGAATCTAGTGGCATCTAGTATAACTATTTCTCTACCAGGCTCTATGTTAATTTTTTGGCCAAAATGTCCGATTCCTGAACTTGGTTTGAGTAGTCAAATTTTCTCTAGTGTGGGTGTTAAGTTTTCAAAAGTTGATGGTATATGCAATATATCAAAAGTCATGGAAAATCTGGGTGCAAATTTTTGTGGTGGGTTTAGGTCAGGAATCAAAATTAAAACTTTATATTTTATATATATTTAAGATGTTGAGAAATTATAGAAAATACTTGATTGGCTGAGGATAATTATGAAAAATTTTCTCGGATCGGCAAGTAGTACTATTAATATCATCTATCTCTATTAATAAATTTAATGTATGTGTTAAATAGCTATTATATTTTTCTAAGTTAGGCTTCCCTAAAGGATGCCACGCAAACGCTTATTGGTGATTAGCAGAAAGCACAAAAGTATACTTATACCATTTTGTGGATAAATAATGCTATATTTAGTTTCTATTCGTCATTAATTTTCAATCTCGTTTCTCGCAGTATGTAAGTATTCAGCTATCAGCTATCAGCTCTCAGCGTTCCTCGTTTATTTCATTAGACATCTCCAATAATAAAAAATAAAATCAATTATTTATCCTTATTCCCTACCTCATCTTTTCTGGAGATGTCTATTGCTTAATCGAAAGATTTTTACGATATAATATATAGGATTCCTCGGAATAGTTATGCAGAAAATATCTGGGAATTAGGGTACACAGAAGCAGGATAATAATTTCAGACTTTTTATCTATTGCCTGAATTGTTTACAAATTATTTGATACTGCTATAATTTCAACCTAAAGTCTTTTTATATTTATCCGTTAATTATTTTTAACATTGAAAATATTGAGCTACTATGGCAAATTTAAGTGGAACTTGGCTAGGTACTTATTGGCAACAGGAAAATCCTACAAGGTTTGAAGCCACCTTAATTCAAAGTGGTAATAGTTTGAGTGGTAATATCTTAGATGATAATTATTTAGGAGAAGCAACATTAAGCGGTGAAGTTATTGGACGCAAGATTAGTTTTGCAAAGCGATATCTTATAGGTTCAAAATACATTATTAATTATGTTGGTACTGTTTCTGAAGATGAAAACTTTATGCAGGGAGAATGGCGAATAAATAGGTTGAATTCTGGCATTTGGGAAGCTCACAAAACTAATGAAGACCTAATGTTTGAGCTAAAGAATATTTTATCTGAACAATTGCCTGTATCTTTGTAAGTATTTCCATAACCAAATATATTATGCAAAAAAATACTCCTATATATTGTTTTAGAGCAACTTGGAAATCAGAAACTAAGTTTGATACTAATATAATTCCTGAATGGATATATGTAGAAACTAATTGGCAAGGATACAAAATATCAACTGTTCCTTGGATAGCAGATGTTGCTGTTGCGATCGGGATATTGAATATAGAAAATACCCCTTGTGGATGGATTTCATATTTAAAAAATTTTGGATTCCAAGATGTTACTCAGGTTTCCTGTGAAGATATGTTTGAGGAAAAATTATACTCTTAACTATTATTTGTTTTGAGAGTCAATACTTATTGTCACTAATACTAAGTGATTGAACTCACACCTGTAAATCTATACCATCACTGCTAAATTCATTAATATTAGTTTAGGATATAGTTAATGCCTAAAAATATGAATATTATTCATAAAAACTACTGAATTAGTAGAAAAGTTGAATTAAAGACAACCGTAATTATATCCGTAAGAGGAGAACTGTAGAAAATGCTCCAAAAAAGAGTATTATTAGTCGAAGATAGCTCTACTGTTAGGAAAATAATTTCCTACTATCTGATTAGACTAGGAATAAATGTAATAGAAGCTAATGATGGTGTAGAAGCAATAGAAAAAATTTATTCTGAGAAACCTGATTTGATACTTTTAGATATTACAATACCAAAATTAAGTGGTTATGCTGTGTGTCAAAAAATTAAGTCCGATCCTCAAATACAGCAGATTCCTGTGATTTTCTGCACTAGCAAAAATTATGAAGATGATTATTATGAAGCAATAAAATATGGTGCAGACGGTTATCTTAGCAAACCTTTCCAACATTGTGAAATATTCGCTATGATGACAGAACTAGGCATAACTAAACAAGGAATAAATGAATATGAATATGTGCCAACTTTAAAAGAAGGTTGTATCAGATTGATAGTACCGACACATAACAATTATATTAATCAATTTGCTTAGATATTTAAATTCTGTAATTAATGGATAATGGATAATGGATAATGGATAATTGTTTCAATGAAAACCTTCAACAATTAATAATTAATAATTGCTCTTCTTATAAAGAAGAGTATTTGCTAAAAAGATTTTTTTTCTTTTTTTCCCATGAATGGAGAGGCTTTATACCTTAATATTTCGGTAACGGAATTGAATATAAGGAAATATCCTAGCACTTTTTTTATCTTGAAATAGAAGGCTTTATACCTTGATTTTTCGATAATTAACTTTAGAGGTTATATTCAATATCTACTTATGAGATGTAGCTAGTCTAAATGAATTGAAAAATTATGATACTTTTTCAATTCACGAGGATTAAGAAAGTTTCAAATCGGCAAAAAACTGAAAGAAAGGTTTCATGCTCTTAAAGATTTGGTTAATCTGATAAAATTGTCTAAGTAGAGCAAGCGAAAAAAAGACGTTTGATATTCAGTAACAAAATTCCTCAAAAGTCTTATATATTCAGTATTTTGAGCTAATTTACAATTTGATACATAACGGACAAAATTTATCACGTTCTACTTAATACCAGTTTCAAAAAAGAATGCTACAAAAAGTGCATCTCGATCAGAGATACTTAAAAATAGCTGCTGAAACTCATTATAGACAGCTATATCTATCATTTTACCCTCTTTTATTCAATATTTCTTCCTTCTTCCTTCTTCCTTCTTCCTTTTTCCCTCTTCCTTGCTTCTACCATTTGTAATAAACATTTATCACGCTTGGTATAAGTAAATTTTTCAACTGAAGGCAAATGGTTTCTAAAGGACGGCAATAATCTCTATGGACAATTTATACTTAATGAAGCTCCCATAGTTAGCAATATCTACATGACTAGGATATCAGCAAATACAAAATCCTAATGTATTAGAAGGAACACTAGGTTATATTTCTCCCGAACAAACAGGTAGAATGAACCGAGGAATTGACTATCGGAGTGACTTCTACTCATTAGGTGTAACTTTCTATGAATTACTGAGTGGAGAATTACCTTTTAACTCAGAAGATGGCATGGAATTAGTGCATTGTCATCTAGCAAAAGCAGCACCCTTACTCCATAAAATTAATTCCGAAATCCCATCTTTTTTATCGAATATTGTTAGCAAATTAATGGCAAAAAATGCCGAAAGTAGATATCAAAGTGCTTTGGGATTAAAACTAGATTTAGAATACTGTTTAACTCAACTTCAACAAACAGGTGAAATTAAAGAATTTGAAATTGCACAACAGGATGTGAGCGATCGCTTTCTCATCCCTGAAAAGCTTTACGGAAGGGAACAGGAAGTTAAAACACTTCTGGAAGCTTTTGATAAAGTTGCCAATGGTGCATCTGAACTAATGCTGGTGACAGGGTTTTCAGGTATTGGTAAAACTGCTGTTGTTAATGAAGTACATAAACCAATTGTGCAGCGACGAGGGTACTTTATTAAAGGTAAATTTGACCAATTTAATCGTAATATTCCCTTCTCTGCTTTGGTGCAAGCATTCCGCAGTTTAATAGGGCAACTGCTGATTGAATTCGATACCGAGTTAGCTAATTGGAAGAGCAAAATCCTAGAAACAGTCGGTGAAAGTGGGCAAGTGCTGATTGAGGTGATTCCTGAACTAGAACAGATCATTGGGGAGCAACCCCCTTTACCAGAGCTTTCTGGTAATGCTGCTCAAAATCGCTTTAACTTACTATTCCAAGAGTTCATTGCCATTTTTACTACCCCAGATCATCCCCTGGCAATGTTTTTGGACGATTTGCAATGGGCTGACTCTGCTTCCCTGAATCTGATGCAGCTATTGATGAGCGAGAGTAATATGGGCTATTTGTTCATTATTGGACCTTATCGCGATCATGAAGTATTCCCCGCTCATCCTCTGATGTTGACTTTGGAGGAACTGAAAAAAACTGGAGCTACCCTCAATACTCTGAGTCTGAAAGCATTGAGCTTAAAAGATGTGAATCAATTGATTGCTGATACCCTCAGTTGTTCAGTGATGTCGGCGCAACCGCTGACTGAACTGGTTTACAAAAAAACTCAGAGCAATCCCTTTTTCACCACACAATTTCTCAAAGCTTTGCATGAGGAAGGTTATATTACCTTTGACATTCAAGTGGGACATTGGGAGTGTGATATGGTGACAGTGCGAACTATCACCCTGACAGAGGATGTTGTCGAATTCATGGCAATGCAATTGCAGAAATTGCCAACAGTGACTCAAGATATCTTGAAATTATATCATGTCCGGATAAGAGGGTGATAAAAAAAAGTTCCATCTTCAACCATTACCAAATCTTCCCACACTTCCCACACTTCCCACACTTCACACACTCCCCACACTCCCCACACTCCCCACACTCCCCACACTCCCCACACTCCTGCCTCGTTATTTATAACTATTCAACCGGACATGGTATTAGCTGCCTGTATTGGCAACCAGTTTGATTTGGAAACCTTGGCAACTGTGAGTGTTCGCTCGTCTACAGAAACTGCTACTGACTTGTGGAAAGCATTAAAAGAGGGATTTGTAATTCCAATTAATGAAGTTTACAAGTTTTATCAAGACTCATCATTGGTGCATCCGCAACCAGCTACATCAGGCTCAACTCAATAACAGATAAAAGTTAGCTACAAGTTTCTGCATGATCGCGTCCAACAAGCTGCTTATTCTCTAATTCCAGAGGATGAAAAAAACCTCACTCATTTAAGAATTGGGAGATTGTTATTGCAAGGTAAAACCCCCGAAACTTATCAAGAAATTATTTTCTCAATTGTTAATCAACTGAACTGTGGCATCAAGCTACTCACCCCGTGAGATCAGAACGTTACGAACTGGCTGAACTAAATCTTGTTGCCGGACAAAAAGCCAAAACATCTGCTGCCTAGGAAGCAGCATTTCGCTACTTAAATGTGGGTTTAGAATTATTACCGAACAATAATTTCTCCCCCACTCCCTCACTCCCCTACTCCCCTACTCAATCAAATGTAGAAAAGTTTTTGAGAAATGGTATTAGATATTTTTCGTAAGTCCTGTATTTATCTATCTCGAATCTCGAGATTCACCTGGTCTAATATTTCCTTCTTCTCCTGGATCTGCTTCATCATCTGCTTGAGCAATAAGTTGCAATTGCTTTTGTCCGTCGAATTGTAATTTTTCTTGAGCAGTGAAATTATTCGTAATTGCTGGAATTATACTAACTCCTGTCAATACAGAACTGACAAGAATGATTGAAACTATATATTTAGACATTATTAAAAGATTGGTAATAAGGTGTATTCTCTTATTCACTATCTGTATTTAGAATCCGGAAAGTATAAAAATATAGCGCTACGCGAAACGGGAATAGGGAATAGGGAATAGTATACTGTAAAAAGGTTTCAGGATTTATAAATGTCAAATACCTTAATAGACATCTCCAGAAAAGAGGGAACAGGGAACAGGGAACAGGGAACAGGGAACAGGGAACAGGGAACAGGAAGAAAGAATAGATAATTTACAGTGCTTTTCAGTTGAGTAGACCACAAAAATGTTGTAGGAGTAAGGATTAAGGAGTAATGAGTAATGAGTAATGAGTAAGGAGTAATGAGCAAGGAGCAAGGAGTAATGAGCAAGGAGCAAGGAGTAATGAGCAAGGAGGTAGGGACGTTTTGCTAACGCAGAGCTTCCGCTAACGCTATGCGACATGGAAAGCGAAGCATTCCGTAAGGAAAACGCATTAATGCTCAAGCAACGTCCGTACGGAGTCAGTATGATTGTGGTTTATTCATCATTAAACCGCTGTATGGATGAGGATTGATTTGATTTTTGATTTTTGCAGATGTCTAATGCGTAAGGCTATATAGAACCCATTTGGGATCTCTAGAAAATAGGTCATCAGGAAAAGTAATTTATAAAAAATGGGTAATAATTGATTTGATGATTGGGTTTGGGCAGATATCTAATACACCCCATCTCCCTATCTCCCAATCTCTCCACACTCCCCTACTCCCCTACTCTCAATCTATATTTATCCAAAACCTCTTGACGAAGTTCCTGAAACTTAAAGGTGAATCTTGGTAATGGCAATATTACCAGCAAAGCAAACATCTACATCTGTTCCTGGAGCGCGATCGCGTTCTTCATATTTTCCTGAATAATAAAAATCCTCTCCTTCCATCTGATAAGTTACTGGCAATGGTTGGGTAGATGGTTCGCAAAATACCATTTTTGGGTCTGGTGCTTCCGGTTCTAAATAGGGGAAATTTACATTCCAAAAAGCTCCTGCTTCAATGGGGCGGTTGAGTAAATCTGTTAATACGATTTTCGCTAAACGAGTTACTCTTGGCCAGTCCACAGGCTTTTTCCCTCGACGAAATTGAGACAGAGCTATTCCTGGGATTCTATGAAATGCTGCTTCTCTTACTGCTGCTACTGTTCCAGATATGTAGATATCTACACCCATATTACCCCCTGAGTTAATACCTGATAGCACCCATTTGACATTTTTACTGATGTGTGATATCGCAACTCTAGTACAATCTGCTGGTGTACCTGCGATCGCATACTCAACCTCAGACAGACGTTTGATATTAATTGGCCCATTAGTAGTAACTTGATGCCCACAACCAGATAGTTGTCCTTGGGGAGCAACAATAATACCTTCGTCAAAAGATGGTGCAGATAGATCGGGATTATTTACAACTTCCCACAGTGCTTTAATACCTGGGGCATTAATTCCATCATCATTGGTCAGAATAAATGTCATACTTCTTAAGAATTTTAAGTTTAGATAAATATAAATTATAACATCAAAAAAGAAATATTTTTGTACTATTTCATACATCTACCTACCAGTCAAAATTAATATTAATTAAGTAATCTCATATTTGCAAAAATACGTTTTTCCTGTTCCCTGTTCCCTGTTCCCTAAAAGCGATAAATTTTTGGCTTTATTCAGGCATTGAGATGCACCCTAATATTTATTGTCTCAAAAGCTTAACAGACAATAATTTCAGTCAGTTTTATTGACAAAAAGCAATCAAGGTAGAAACTAATGAATATTAAGTATATTACAGGAAAAAAAAGTATTGTGTTAAACTATTCATAAACTAAAGATAAAGAGTGAAAAGTCAATGTATGTTACTGCCTGCTGTTTTACACCCTGATATAGTTGAATTTCTCCGAAAAAATGTAGAAAGTAATTTGCAAAAGAAAGTATGGGAATGTATTAAAAGACTGAAACAGCAAGAATTTAATAGTGGATTACGGGTAAAAAAGCTCAAAGGGATAAACAAAAGAGTATGGGAAGCTAGAATTAATAGTGCTAGTCGCTTAATTTTTACCTACGATAAATCGCAGCGACCAGAAACAGGAAAAGCGCAAGTTTATCTGGCAATTCAAGATATTTGTTTAGACCATGATGATGTATCGCGACGTGCTCAAGCAAGGCAAAAAAGCCCTGATTCTGAATGGTTAGAAACAGCAGAATTTGAAGTAATTGTTGAAACAAGAAATTTCAATTATCTGGATAATGATACAGATAAAAATATATCATATTCATCAGTAGAAAAAGCAAATATTGAAGCAGTAAAAGCCTTGGATTTGGAAACTAATTCAGATTTAACAGATGACGAATTGTTAGGAAATATTGAGTGGCGAGTATTAGAGTCAGAAACAGAATGGCAAAAAGCGATTATTGAGCAAAATACAGATTTACCTTTAAAGCTGACTCCAGAAGAATATAAATTGGCTAAATTGTCAGGAAATCTATTATTGAATGGTAGTGCAGGGACAGGAAAAACTACAGTAGCATTATATAGAATGCTTCAAAAAAAACAGTATAGTAATTTAGGAAAACGTTTATATATTGCCTATAATGATTTGCTAGTTAATAATGCTGAAGAACAATTTCATCAAATAGTCACGGCAAATAGTCAATTAGAAGCAGAATCGAAATACTCAAGAAATCAAATAGTTTTTGAATTTAAAAATCTTCACCAACTATGTTTAGAAATCCTCGGCAATCATCAGAAAATATATCATTCTCAAGATGAGGTTAACTATCAAGTATTCTCGGAAATGTACAAAGCACATCCAGGGAGAAAACAATATCCAACAACTTTAGTATGGGAAGAAATTAGAAGTATAATTAAAGGTAAACAGTTAGCAATTACAGAAAATATTTTACCGGAGAAAGAATATGAAAAAATTAGTAAAAATAGAATAATGTTAATGTCTAATAAATATCTAAGAGAAATATATAAAATCGCAACATGGTATCAAAAAAAGCTCCACAAAGAAAAATTATATGATGAAATAGATTTAGTTAGACAAGTATTGAAATTGCTAAAAAATAATTCTCGAAAAAAATATGATTTAATTGTTTGTGATGAAGTACAAGATTTAACAGAAATACAATTAGAGTTATTATTTAATTTAGTTGCTCCCAGGGGAAATTTATTGTTTGCTGGAGACTCTTATCAAATGATTAGTCCTAGTGGTTTTCGCTGGGAAACACTAAAAGATAAATTTTATCCCCACAGAAAAGTAGAACAACAAACTCTAAAATTTAACTTTCGGAGTGTAGGAAGTTTAGTAAAATTAGCAAATCAACTGCTAAAATTGCGCTCTAGATACTTAGGAGAATCTACAGGATATTATTCCCGGACTAATAGTATTTACGGTCAACCAGCTAGACTAATTTCAGCAGATAATCAAACATTAGTCAAAACATTAAAGGAAACATCTCTATATCCTGGTGATGCTATTTTAGTCAGAAAAGAATCAGATAAAGAAAGAATTAGAGCCGAACTAAATTCCAGTTTTGTTTTTACAATTGAAGAAATAAAAGGATTAGAATTCGATACAGTTTTTATTCTAGATTTTTTTGAGCCACAAGCAAAACTTTGGAGTAAAGCAATACGAGGTGTGGTACTAAAAGAAAAAGAAAAACCACAATTACAACTAGAATTAAACTTACTTTATGTAGGAATTACTCGTGCCAGCAGAATATTAAATATTTGGGAATCAAAACTTAGTCAGCTTTGGGAAGAACCAGAATTAACAGGTTTATTTCAGTCAATAATTCCCGAATTAGTAAGAAGCGATCATATAGAACCTAGCCCAGAAACATGGCGTAAACAAGGACAATATTATTTAAAAGCTGAGTTTTATCAACAAGCAAAAGAATGCTTTATTAAATCTGGCGACGTAATTTTAGAGAAACAAGCTCAAGCCAAATTATTAATTCAAAAACAAGCTTATAATGAAGCAGCAGAAATGTTTGTTGAATTAAAAGAATGGCAAGATGCAGCACTGTTATTTGAAAAAGTAGAAAAATGGCAACAAGCAGCAAAATGTTGGGCAAAAATTGGCGAATATAATAAGCAAAAAATTTGTGAAGCTTATCAACTAGAAGCAAACCGAAAATGGTCGGAAGCAGCTCAAACATGGGAAGAAATTCCTGATTTTGCTAATGCTAAAAGGTGCTGGATGAATATTCCTGAAAAAAAAGCAGAATACTCCGCTATTGAATTTGAAAAAAAGAAACAATGGCTGAAAGCTGCTACTGAATATGACTTAGCAAAAATGCCTCAAAAAGCAGCATTTTGTAGAGCTATTGAATTTGAAAAGAAAAAACAATGGGAAGAGTCTATTACCCAATATGAAATAGCAGGTATGCTAGAAAAAGCCGAAAAATGTCGTCAGGAAGGAGCAGATGCACTCCATCAACGGGGATTAATTAAACTACAAAAAAGAGATAACACTGGCGCTCTAGAAGACTATAATCTTGCCATACTTCTAGAGCCGAATAATCATCAATTTTATCATAATAGAGGTATTGCAATTGCCCAAATGGGAAACTTAAAAGGAGCTATAGAAAATTTCCAAAAAGCATTAGAACTAGATCCAAAAGACCTACAAATCTATAATAATTTAGGAGCAGTATATGTAGAATTAGGGAAATTAGATCGAGCTATTGAGCTTTTTTCTCAAGCTCTAAAATTAAATCCTCAAGAATCTCAAATCTACCAAAACTTAGGAGTAGTTCGTTTTAAAGCTGGAGATCAACAAGGAGCTATAGCAAATTATAATCAAGCCATCAAACTTAATCCCAATAAAGCAGAAGCTTACTATAATCGAGGTATTGCCCATCGTTTCCTAGGAAACAACCAAGATGCAATTGATGACTTGACAAAAGTATTACAATTCAATCCTAAAGTTGTAGATGCTTATACCCAGCGAGGTATTACCAAGTTTGAGATGAAAGATATAGAAGGAGCGACTGCTGACTTCAATGAAGCCATTAAACTTAATCCTAAACATCCTGAAGCTATTTACAACCGAGCCGTAATTCGCCGTATAAATAAAGATAATCAAGGTTCACTAACTGATTTTAATCAAGTTATCAAGATTCATCCTAACTATATGGATGCTTATATTAAAAGAGGTATAGTTCGTTTCGATCTTGGAGATCATCGGGGCGCCCTAGAAGACTTAGACTATGCAGTAAAACTGCAACCCAAAAATGCAGAAGCTTATTATCACCGAGGTAATACGAAACGAAGTCTAGGAGATTTTTCTGGAGCGATCGCTGATTTTGAGACTGCTATAAATTTTAACCCTCAATATCATCAAGCTTATAACGATATGGGTATTGTGCGCCTGAGAACAGGAGATATTTCAGGAGCAATGAAAAATTTTGAAGCAGCTCTAGAGATTAATCCTAACTATGCTGAAGGTTATAACAACCAAGGTTTTACCAAGTTTAGACTAGGGAATATTTCTGGAGCAATGCAAGACTTTGAAACAGCTATAGAGATTAATCCTAACTACGCCGAAGCATACAATAATCTAGGAAATTCTCGCTTTCAAGCAGGAGACTTTGAGGGAGCAATGAGAGATTTTGGCGAAACTCTACGCATTCATCCCAAATATGTTCCTGCTTATAATAATCGAGGTTTAGCACGTTTGAAATTAGGAGATTTTTCTGGAGCGATCGCTGATTGTGATGCAGCGCTAAAAATTAATCCCAACTATGCTTTAGCCTACTATAATTTAGGCTTAATTCATACTGAGATGGGAGATTTAGAGCAAGCTATTGTAGACTATAACGAAGTATTACGACTGTATCCGAGAAAAATTGACGCTTATATTAATAGAGGGTTAATTTCTCTGAAGTTAAAAAATTATACCCAAGCTATTGAGGATCAAACTACTGCTTTGAGTATTAATCCTAATCTTCCTCATGTTTATTCTTTTCGTAGCGAAGGATATATTAAGTTAGGAAAATTACAAGCAGCTCTTGATGATTTGCATAAAGCAGCAGAAATTTACCAACAACAAGGAAAGGAAGAAGAATATAAAAAGGTTATGAATGTAATTGAGAAGATAAGAGAATAATAGGAGTTATATCGATAAATCTTTGCTACACTTTCTTGAGTATGGGAGTGGGGGAGTAGGGGAGAGTTCAATAATTGATAATTAATACTAAATAGTTAACAATTCTCAAAAAATTTATTTTGCCTGTAATAATTACTTAATAATTGAAGTTTCATCCAAGTATAGCATTATTTTTTAAAATTGGTATACCATATTTAAGGTTTTTCGTTTACTTCTTCCTTCTTCCTTCTTCCTTCCTACTTCTTCCTTCCCACTTAGCAAATATCTTTAAAGAAATCTGTTTATTGTGATGATGTTAGCCAATTTATTTTAGGATACGATCAAGTGAAATAATTGAAAAAAATTAGTGTTATGCCAAAAACACTAATTAGACAAAAATATACACAAAAAATTGTACAGGCAGGTTTTTTGATAAGGTGAAAAAATGAAAGATATATTAAAGAAACAAGCCTGGTTTTCCAATGTACAAAAAGATTTATTGGCAGGCGCTGTGGTGGCTTTAGCTTTAATTCCTGAAGCCATTGGTTTTTCTATTATTGCTGGAGTCGATCCCAAAGTAGGTTTGTATGCCTCATTTTGCATTGCTATTGTTACAGCTTTTTTAGGTGGGCGACCAGCAATGATTTCTGCTGCCACTGGAGCAATGGCGTTGCTGATGACGACTTTGGTAAAAGATTATGGTTTAAATTATTTGTTAGCAACTACCATTCTCACAGGTATTCTACAAATTTTTCTAGGATGGATTAAACTAGGAAATCAAATGAGATTTGTACCTAGGGCGGTAATGCTAGGATTTGTCAATGCTCTGGCAATATTGATTTTTAATGCTCAGTTGACTCAATTTGAAAATGCTTCTATTTGGGTTTACATAATGGTCGCAGTTGGGTTAGGGATTATTTATGGCTTGCCTCGCTTCACTAGGGTAGTACCTTCTCCTTTAGTTGCTATTGTTGTCCTGACAATATTTACTATGGTGACTGGGTTAGATGTTCCTACTGTGGGAGACATGGGAACATTGCCCGACACTTTGCCTAGTTTTGCCTTGCCAATGGTACCGCTCAATTTTAAAACTTTAGATATTATTCTACCTTATGCTTTGGCGCTTTCCTTGGTAGGTTTATTAGAATCATTTTTAACAGCTAATGTAATTGATGACCTCACGGACACTTCTAGCGATAAAAACCAAGAAGCAGTAGGCCAAGGGGTGGCAAATATTATTGCGGGATGTTTTGGCGGTATGGCAGGATGTGCAATGATCGGTCAGTCTATGATTAATGTTGGATCGGGAGGGCGTACTCGACTGTCGTCTCTGAGTGCAGGAATTTTTCTGTTTGTTTGTATTATTGTGCTGAATAACTGGGTGGCGCGTATTCCCATGGCAGCATTAGTCGCGGTGATGATTATGGTTTCTATCAGTACGTTTCACTGGAGTTCCATTCGCCATATTCGTCGAGTGCCCAAGAGTGAAACGGCAGTAATGATAACTACGGTGTTGATTACAGTTTTGACTCATAACTTAGCTATTGGGGTCATTGTTGGGGTGGCAATGAGTGCGATTTTCTTTAGTCGTAAAATTGCAGCACTAATTTTTGTAGACTCCCACTTAAAGGAAAATGGTGTCGAACGTACTTACAGTGCCAATGGTCAAATATTTTTTGTTTCTGTAGAGAATTTTCTCAACTCCTTTGATTTTCGGGAACATTTAGAGTCTGTGACTGTGGATCTAACTCATGCTCATTTATGGGATCAATCTGCTGTAGATGCAGTTGATAAAGTTGTGCTGCGTTTTCGCAGACGGGGTATTAAGGTAAATTTGATTGGTTTGAATGAAGCTAGTGCTACTTTATTAGACCGTTTGACTACCCATTCTAGTAAACAAACAATTTTTAAAGAAGGGCGAGTGATTCATTAGAAGTCAGAAGTTAGAAGTTAGAAGTCAGAAGTAATTTTTGACTAAGTAAAAAAATAGTAGTGGACTGTTTCACCTAAAACAGTGCATTAGAATTGTCATTGCGTTTCCGCTGTCGCGGACATGAAAAGCGCAGCTTTGCGATAGCGAACGATAGTGAAGCAATCTCTAGATAGTTTCCTATTGCACCTAAATTGATGAAACAGTCCAGTAGGATGCGTTACGCTTCGCTAACGCACCCTACAAAATTCTATAAAATCTTACTTTTGACTTTTGACTTTTGACTTTTGAATTCCTATCCTTCTCCTTGACAAACAAAACCCGCCCAATAATAAGGATGATTAAACGGTTTTTCGCCCCCTATCAATTTTTGGGCTTCGCTGACTAAATCTAAAACGTTCTGACAGTTATCTGCTATTTTCTCCTTTTCCTCATACTCTGCACTCCCTTCTTCAAACTCATCTAATACTTCCTCTGCATCGTCCAAACTCTCCTCCGCTTTTGCTAAAGTTAACTCTTTTAATTCCATCTGTGCTTCCCATAACGCATCCGCACTCGCAATACCTTCGGCGCGGTTGCGGTGGTAAAAATATGATAAAATTGTCGTTGCTAAATCATTTACTGCCCACAAACTACTAATAACATTCGACGCTCCTGCTGATAAAAAGGCGGCGCTGAGTGTAAATATATCATCCGTTAATTCTGAGTTGCCTAATGCTGTTTCACAACAGGAGAGAAATAAGTCTCCTAACTGCGGGAAACGTATGCTGGCATTCAGCAATTCCCCTAATGTTAAGTCTGTGTCTCCTAGCAATAACTTTGATTCTAATGGTTCGGTTAAATTAGACTTCGCGTGGTGACTGGAGAGTAAACCTAATACTTTCTCTCTCGTCAACAACTGTTTATACTTAGCTTTGGTTGCCTGTTTGCTGCCTTTGAGATGGTGTTCGGGGGCGACTCCATAAATTTGTGATACTAATTTGCATTCTGTGGGGGTGTATTTTAAATCATCTCTGGTATTTTCGACGATACCGTAACGTGGTAGGTTTTTCTCTGAATATGGCGCTTGTTGCCGACAAAATGTTAATACCTGGGTGCTGGGTGCTATTCTCACCCGGAATTTATCGCCTAAATATTCGCCGTTGTCTAGGGGTAATGCTGGTAAGGGAATTTGATGCAGATACATAAAGGGCACCAGAATAATTTCTTTTATGTCTGTGAGTTTTTCGATGAGTTTGTTTATTTGCAGTCTGTCTGCTATTTCTTTTAACATTCCCTCCATTTTGTCTTGCCATTGTTTGTATAACTGGTGTTTCTGTTGTTTCCGGGATGCGTCATAGTCGGAAAGACTAATTTCTGTTGTGGTACCATCGGTGAGTTTAACTACGACATTCGATGGTTTGGGGTTAATAGACTCAATGGCATCAATATCGCAGTTGGCTAAAATTGCTGCTGCTTGAAGCACTGCTAAATAATCTATTCGGAAGTAAGGTGTTAACCAATTATCCCGTAACCACAGTTGGAAATTTTTGTAACCTTGCTCTTGACAACGGTGCAATTTTACCCCTGCTTGAGTGAGAATAAAAATATAAGTCTCATCATCTGTAGTGTAAAAACTCAGCAAAGCAACATCGTCTCTCTGCATCTCCCCCCTTTCAAAGGAGGGCAGGGGGGGATTAAACAACTTCTTCATCCCCTCCACACTAAGACTCAGCGGTTTGCTTTCCTCTTCTAATACTGGGTATAACCGATGCAGCATTTTTTGCCTAATTTCCCTTTTTTCCCTCATCAACTTTTGAATTTCCTCTGTAATATCATCCCACTCATCGCGGGTAAGATGGCGACTCGCTACAACTTTTTCCTTGTTATACTCTGGTGTCTCTAACTGCCGACGTAAATTATCAATGTCGCCTTGTTTAGCTTCAATTTCTGCTTCTAACTTGCGGATATCATCTGGCACTTCACCATTTTTGTATAAATCTTTCGTGAGAATTAAATCCAGCAAGCGACGACAGCGGAATCTTTCTACAGTTTCTAAAGCTTTGTCATATTGTTCGGCATTAACGGAAGCTTGAATCATATTTTCATAGACATATATATTGTCACGCAAGATTTCTTGTCTGGCAATTTCGTCAGGTATCCAATCTCGACTTTGCTCAATGGCGATAATGGCAATTTCATAGTTATTGATGGCGAGTTGATAGTTTTTTTGTTTTAAGGCTAAGTTGGCTAAGTTACGGGCAGTTTGTAAACAGTCCGCTGGTAAAGTGTCTGGTTTCCTAACTGACAATGCCAGATGATATGCAGCAATAGCATTTTCCAGATTTTCTGCCTTGTCTCCTCTGATTCTGTTACTGTAGGCAACAGCTAGATTATTTTGAGTCATTGCCCAATAGATGGGGAAATCTTCTTTAGTATGAACAGACAAAGCCAGATTAGATGCAGCAATAGCATTTTCCAGATTCTCTGCCCGGTTGCCTTTGATTCTGTCAAGGTAGGCATTGCCTAGATTGTGTTGAATCTGTGCCCACTCAACGGGAAAATCTTCTTTAGTACGAACAGACAAAGCCAGATTAGATGCAGCAATAGCATTTTCCAGATTCTCTGCCTTGTCTCCTCTGATTCTGTTACTGTAGGCAGCAGCCAGATTCTTTTGAGTGGTTGCCCAATAGATGGGCAAATCTTCTTTAGTACGAACAGACAAAGCCAGATTAGATGCAGCAATAGCATTTTCTAGATTCTCTGCCTTGTCTCCTCTGATTCTGTTACTGTAGGCATTGCCTAGATTGTTTTGAGTCATTGCCCAATAATAGGGGAAGTCTTCAGGAGTGTAAACTGACAAAGCCAGATTAGATGCAGCAATAGCATTTTCCAGATTCTCTGCCCGGTTGCCTTTGATTCTGTAGAGGTAGGCATTGCCTAGATTGTTTTGAGTCATTGCCCAATAATAGGGGAAGTCTTCAGGAGTGTAAACTGACAAAGCCAGATGATATGCAGCAATAGCATTTTCCAGATTCTCTGCCCGGTTGCCTCTGATTCTGTTACTGTAGGCAGCAGCTAGATTATTTTGAGTCTGTGCCCAAGCAATGGGGAAGTCTTTTTCGGTATGAACTTCCAACACCAGATGGAATGCAGCAATAGCATTTTCCAGATTCTCTGCCTTGTCTCCTCTAATTCTGTCTCTGTAGGCATTGCCTAGATTATTTTGAGTGGTTGCCCACTCAACGGGGAAATCTTCTTTAGTACGAACAGACAAAGCCAGATTAGATGCAGCAATAGCATTTTCTAGATTCTCTGCCTTGTCTCCTCTAATTCTGTCTCTGTAGGCATTGCCTAGATTATTTTGAGTGGTTGCCCAATCAATGGGGAAGTCTTTTTCGGTATGAACTTCCAACACCAGATGGAATGCAGCAATAGCATTTTCCAGATTCTCTGCCTTGTCTCCTCT
>JBCDJM010000135.1:0-18574 GCA_038747755.1 Cyanobacteria bacterium P01_H01_bin.35 | reverse complement strand
CTCAAGAGAAAGTTTCTAACCTTTAAATAGCTGAAAGCCTTAGCTAGCAATAGTTCTTCCAAGAACTTTGCACTGTCTAGTTAATAATTAATAATTATTAATTGATAATTAAATAATTCTGGTTTAATTATTCCCCCTTTTAAGGAAAAAAAAGCAGTCGTTTCGCTAGTAAACGCCATATCCAATCGACCAAGATCGGGACTTACGCACGGACACTAAATCTAGTCAGGGCGAATACCATTCGCCCCTACATTTGGCTTTTTCAAGGTGGATTTGGGTAAGTCCTTTCAATAATTAATAATTAATAATTAACAATTAATAATTACCTATTCTTAAAAAGAAGAGGATTGGTTAAAAAGGAAATTTTTTTCTTCTCTTGGTTGATTGGATATGGCGTTCGCGTAGCGTCCCGGAGGGAAAGGAAACCCGCTCTTAACAGAGCCGCTCCGCTAACGCCATCCCTCAACCGCTTTTTTCTCCTTTAAAGGAGAGGCTTTAAACCTTGATTATTTTTCGGTAATCTCACTCGATCAGGACTTACGCAAAATACTAAATCATACACCACCCGTAGGGGCGAATGGCATTCGCCCATACTAGATAAAACGGTACTGCCTAAGTCCTGTTTATATAACCTAAAAAAAGCAAAAAATTATATGAACTATTGGGCAATTTTAACTGGAATCCAAGGAAATATCACCGCTTATGAAGCGGTACTTGCTGATATTAAACAGCAGAAATATCCTGTAGAAGCTTTATATATTTTAGGAGATTTAGTCGGGCTAAATATAGATTGCAAAAAATTAGTAGAGCGAGTACGTTATCCTAAAAAAAACGAACTTACACCCCAAGTTTGTACGGGATGGTGGGAAGAACAATCTTTGATTTTACACGGATTAACTAACACAAATGAACCGACAGAATTAATAGCAGAATATGGTATGGATGCTGTCAAAATATTATGGGATAATGTGGATAGAGAAACAGTAGAATGGTTGAGAAATTTGCCTTTTGGTTTTTCTGAACTTGACTGTTTATTAATTCACGGCAGCACTCTGGGGGTAAGCGATAAATTGACTCCCGATACTCCACCGATACAAATGTTAGATAGATTAATGCGTTTTAGCGTTAATAATTTATTTTGTGGTCGCTCTGGTTTAGCTTTTCAATATCAGTTAGAAAATGGTTCGGTGAGTAGTGGGGTGACACAGTTGGGAGCTGAAGTCGGTGCTATTGAGACAACATCATCTACTCAAACTTTGACAACACTCCGTCAGGTTATAGGGGTAGGTAATGTGGGAAGTTTGCCCGGAAATGCTACCTATACTCTTTATAATCCTGGTACTAATGAAGTTTCCTTTAGAACTTTGACGTACTCCCCGCGCTAAAGCGACGATTCTAAATATGGCTATTTAGACTTCCTCTTTCACCAAAATAATTGGGTCTAGAGCAACGCCTTTTAAGGGGAAATGTTTTTGGAGCGTTGCTCTAATCCCCGTTACAAAAACATACGTCGCCAATCCGACGGCTCCCCTATCTGACTTCCCATCCACCGGAGGGGTTAGGGGTGGGTTAACTTCTGACTTCTCTTCGTTAATTTCCCTGCGCCCCAGGGTGGTTTATAGCTGCTTGAAGGATATTGACAGCAGTATTTTTGTTCCTATCTGCCTCATAACCGCAGTGAGGTTGACCAAACTTGCCTTGCTACCGACTTTCCCAATCTAAAAATTATTACTGATGCTCAAGAATCACAACTAATAGAATATCTTGCTAATGGTGCAGTTGCTTTCATCGAATAGCATCGCTAACCTGCCAAATCTAGGTTCTAACTGTCCTCAATATTTTTAATTGCTGCTTCTAATTTTCCCCAATTTTTAACAATAATTGTTCCTCCTCTTTTATAAATAACGATTCCCTTAAGTTTTTTAAATAGGCGTACGCATTCTTCATAGGTAATACCGATACTGCGAGCAATTTGATAATAAGGCAGTTGCAGATTTAAAAGCTCCCCTTCTGCTACAGGATGAGTCCCGTCGCGATCGCCATAATATTTAATTAATTTTACTAAACGGACTATTGCTCGCTCCGATATCAAACCATGTACCATATTGTGGAGTTGTTGTAATCTTTGGTTAAAGACTTCTAGTATTTTTAAACTAATTTCTGGAGCTTGGGAAATTACTTGCAATAAAGCTTCGCGCTCAATAGTCAATACTTGCGACTCTACTAGACAAATTACTGTCGCAGGGGAAATACCGTTACCAAAAATAGCTGGTGCAGCAAAAAGTTCTCCTGGAGGAATCGAGCGTATTACCGTTTCTTTAGCGTTAGCTGCCGTCTTTTTAATTTCTAATCTTCCCGTAATTAAAGCATGAAGTTGTTGCAATATCTGCTCGCCTTCGTGCATTACTATTTCATTTCGCTGATATACTCGAACATAACTAAAAGGAATTAGACTTTCTAATTGCGTTCTTTCCAAATCTTGAAAAATAGAAATTTTTTTTAATTGAGAGATAGACGAGCAAGGTTTAATAATCATTAGAAAAGAGGGAGGTCATTTCAGTTATCAGTTATCAGTACCTCAGTTACGCAAAGAAACCGGGTTTTTAGGATAAATCGTTGTTTTTAACAATTAACATTGAGGAAAAAACCCGGTTTCTCGGTTCGCCTGCGTAAGTCCTGCTTTTGTTGAATATCTATAAATATAGTATACTAAGTTATAAAAATCCTAAATTGGTTGTGAAAATTTTTATAACAGTTAATTTTAAAGGTTTTCCGTTAAAATTTTGACTTCTGACTCCTGACTCCTGACTCCTAATTCCTGACTCCTAACTTCTAACTCCTGACTCCTAGCAAAATATTGCTACAGAATTTCGTTCACAAAACTTTACCTCCAAATATGAGCTACCTCAAAGACGACACTAAAATTTAATGTCATAGTAAAAATATCGAGTTTGGATAGGACTTATGACAACTAATATCAATTTTGCTACCGCACCAGGTCATCAAGTTTTAGCAGCAGCAGGAAAAAAGATTTTACGTCCAGGAGGAAAGACGGCAACGGAACAACTGTTTACTTGGGCTAATTTTCAACCAGAAGAAACGGTATTAGAGTTAGCAGCAAGTTTTGGTGAAAGTGCCATTCAAATAGCCAAAAGATTTAATGTCCGTGTGGTAGGAGTGGAGAAAAACCCAGATAGCGTGGCAAGAGCTAGGGAAAACATTCAAGCTGCCGGATTATCAGATCGAGTAACGATTGTTGAAGGGGATATTTTCCACTTAGAAGAAATTACAGACAAATTTGATTATGTTTTGGCTGAAGCGATCCTTACTATGCAATCAAATACAGGAAAAGCCAAAGTATTATCAGCAATTAAAGACCATCTCAAACCAGGCGGTAAATTCCTTTCCCATGAATTGTTAATCCGTGACAAAAAATCAGAAGTGCATAAAAGTCTATCTCAGTCTATTAAAGTTAATGCTAATCCTTTAACTGCCTCAGAATGGTCAATATCTTGTCAAGATGCTGGTTTAACTTTAGAGCAACAGCAAACAGGAGCGATGAGATTACTTAATTTTGGTCAGATAGTACGAGATGAAGGATTATTTAGAACATTCAAAATTTTCTGGAATGTTTTCACTAATCCTAATTTAGGTCAAAGATTCTTACAAATGCGCCGTAATTTTCAAAAATCTCGTCACGATATTGGTTATATCGTTTTTTGGGCAAAAGCAGCTTCAATAATTAATAATTAACAATTAATAATTAATAGTTAACTCTTCTGTTTATCCTTTAAACGAGAGGCTTTAAACCTGATTTTTTTTGGTAATAATTGTTAATTACTGAAACCAGTACATATTGAATTATAAATAGGAGTTAAGTAATTATGAACAGCACAAGCGCAACAGTTAATAATTCTTTTGCTACTACTTTGCAAGATTTAATTGAATACCCTACCAGTGGCATTCTTAGTAAAGTTTTAGTTAAAGATAATAACAGTCAATACAGCTTATTTTGTTTGGCAGCAGGTACAGAAATTGGCGAACACACCTCGACTCGTAACGCCCTAGTAACTGTAGTCGAAGGTACAGGAAATCTGAATTTAGAAGGAAAGGATATTGCTCTCGCCCCTGGGGTAATTGTCTTTATGGCAGCAAATGCACCCCATGCAGTGACAGCAAAAGAAAATCTAGCATTCACTTTAGCTCTTTCCGAACATCTTGCAGCTAAGAAGGAAGACCGAATAATTAATAATTAAATAATTCAGCTTTATTAGCCTCCGTTTTCATCCCCTTGAAAGTGGAGGCTTGAAACCTTATTTTTTAGTCAAATAGTAGCTAAAGTTCAGCAACAAAGCCATGAACAATTAATAATTAATAATTACCCCTGATAATGCTATACTTAGCTGAAACTTCAATTATTAAGTAATTAATACAGGTAGAATAACATTTTTGAGAATTATTAGCTTAATCTTGTCTTAATTATTCTTATGTGTAGGGACGTTGCATGCAACGTCCCTACGTCCCCTACTCAAGAAACTGTAGCAAACATTTATTAAATTGGTATTATCTAACCCCACTTATTTATCAGCCTAACTTTCCGGAGGACAAACTGCAAAACCGTCTCTTGTTTGGAAACAATATCAGCTCTGCCCTCCATACCAGCTTGGATGCTACATTCAGTTTCAGGGGAGCGATCGCCACCAACAACTTCAGAAACAGCTTTCCCAGATACAGTAAGAGCAGACCTTTCTGGCTCAATAGTCACCTCGTAGAAACTATCCACAGCCCCATTTGAGACAATCACATCTGGTGAAACTCCCACTACTTTACCTCTGAGAGTGCCGTAATCTGTATAAGGACAAGCTGTTATTCGCATATCCACCTTTTGACCAACTTCTACCAGACTAATATCCCCCGGTTTCACCCTAGCTTTCACAACCACAGCAACATCAATGGGAGCAATTTCAGCAATAGATTCTCCTGTAGCCACAACCTGACCAATATTCCGTAAACCTAACTGGAGGATGACACCAGACTCTGATGCCGAAATCACAAAATCCTCCTGTTTTCTCTTAACTTCTTCAACCTCTTTTTGGTTGTACTTGATTTGATTCTGTATTTCTACTTGCTGCTGCATCAAAGCTTCTTGCTCTCTATTTAATCTGGCTAACCTAGCTTTACTGGTAGCGCTTTCTTGGGTAACTCTCTCCCTCGCAACTGCTACCTCAGCATCACTAGGATTAAGAGATGTTTGAGCTAGTTGCACTCCAGCGCGGGCAACTTCTACTGCCTGTTCTTGTCTTTCTATTGTTTCTGCTTGCGCTTCTAGTAGGGATGTTTGGGAGTTGAGAGCTTGTTGTTGTTGCTCTACTTCTAATTGAGCTTGATTTAATGCTTGTTGCAGTCGAGCGCGAGCAACTTCGACTGCCCTTTCTTGTCGCTTGATTGTTTTTGTCTGTGCCAAAATCGCTCCTTTTTGAGCTTCGATCGCTTGTTCTTCCTGCTCCACTGTTAATTTTACTTCATCTAATCTATCTTGAGAAATGGCTCCAGATGCGATTAAGGGTTGATAGCGATTCAATTTGTTAACTGCCAGGTTGAAAGAAGCTTCAATAGATTTTAAGGTTGCTGTAGCTGATGTTAAATCTGCCTGGGCTTTTTGCAATTCTTCTTGGGCTAATTTTAAGTTTGCTGTTTCTTCGACGGTGGTAGAGATATTACATATTGCCTGTTGACTACATGATGCTAAATCTTTTTTATAGGCATCTCGATTAAACTTGGCTGCCTTTAAAGAAGCTTGGATAGATTTTAACTCTGACTCTATTGAATTATACTCGGCACGCGCTTTTTCTAAATCTTCCTCGGCTAATCTCAGATTTGCTTGGGCAACTTCAACTTCTGCTACACTATTTAATTGCTGGTCTTGATAGTCTCGTTTGGCTTGTCTGAGTTCCGCTTCTGTTAAAGCAAGAGTTCCTTTAGAGCGATCGCCTTCTGCTAATATTTCCTGATCTAAACTGCGAATTTGGGCTTTTAGTTGTACGAGTTGCAACTGTAGTTGTTGAATTTGTCCTTGCAACTGCAGTTTTTCGGTCTCAAGACCATTATCGCTGAGGGTAGCGATCGCTTCTCCTTTGGTAACAGCTTGATTTTTACTTACTGCTATATCAGCTACCGTTCCCCCCGTTGCAGCTTGAACTATTCGTAATTCTCCAGTGGGCCGAACTATTGCGGGAGCTTTCACCGTAACGTTGTATTTTGTGACGGTTGCTATTATTAGGCCAGCAGTACATCCACCCACAATAAATAGTCCACCAAAAGTTGTCCAAATATTGAGATCGGGTAGAAATTCCTGACTGCTGACAGTTGGCAAAGTCGCTTTTCTGGTGTCGTTAAACATAATTTAGTCCTTTATTTCAAGTTGTTCATTTATAGAAACCATTTGGTATCTTTGTACGCGGTATTTGCTTTTGGTGACAGTCCTCAGTCTGAGCAAGCCAGTGGAAATTCAGGAAGGAGAATAGGACAAAAAGCGGATGCTCTCATCTCCCCATCCCCCAATCTCCCCATCTCCTCCTCTGTTTTTAAATAGATCCCAAATGTGTTCTATAGTGGCCTACTTACCCAAAAACCTCTTTAAAAAAACTTTATAGAAATTTTATGAGAATGATTATCATTCTCACATTTTTATGATAATATTTTTACGGGCTTATTTAATCAAGGAGTAACTTAATGTCCAAATTTGATATCATTCGGGCCTGGAAAGATGAAGAGTATCGCAATAGCCTGAGCGACTCTGAAAAAGCACAACTACCGGAAAACCCTGCAGGGGTAATCGAATTCGATGATGGTGATATGTCATCAATGTCCGGAGGTTTTGAGGTTGCCCATCCTACTCACACCGATAGTTGTAAACATTGCTGTCCACCACCTAAGGATACATTTTCATTTTTGTAGAGCTGACAGTATAGAGCTGATGCAGTAAGTGTAGACCTAGTGTAGGTTTTCTAATTTTACGTTAATATCAAGTAATATTAATTAACGGCAATGTAGGGACGTTTTATGTAACGTCCCTACTTGGTTGGGTAAAGATTGTTTATTACAGTTATTTAATGATACATTATATAACTCCCCCTACTAGGACGTCTAGCTTGAAAATCTGGGTAAAGAGCGAGTCAATTAAGACCTCTCCCCCGCCCCCTCTCCTGCAAGGAGAGGGGGGAATTCTTCACCCCCTTCCCTTGCAGGGAAGGGGGTTGGGGGGTTAGGTTTTACCGACAATTTTAGTCTAGAGGTCCTAATAGTGGGAGTACATCGGGTGAAAAGCTAGCTGGTTTTCACCTACTTGTCACCCCTTTAACTTCTTCCTTCTTCAACCTCTAATAAAGAAATTCTCCCCACTCAGTTCAGCTTGGTTTGAGAGAATCGCAAATTGAGCACCGCTGCCAAAACCAGAATCATTACCATTGGGGTTATAGAACAAATGACCGTTACTGGAATTATAAACGATCGCTGCCTCAGAAACTCCCGCAGCAGCATTGCTTGTCACAGTGGCAAACACCTCATCAATACTGGCCTCACTTTCAATAGCAGTAAAAGTCCCCCTGTCAAGAAGAATCAAATCTCGCACTATATCGAAATCAGTTATGGTATCCACACCTAAATCATCTGTGTCAAATTCCTGATTTGTATTAAAGATGAAGCGGTCTATGCTTGCTCCACCTGTGAGAGTGTCGTCTCCCTCGCCACCATTTAACCGATCGCGACCGATACCACCAACTAGGGTGTCGTCCCCACTTCCACCAAATAAATGGTCATTACCAGAATTACCTTGAAGATTATCGTCTCCTCTCTTACCAAAAATCCGGTCATTGCCACCACCTCCAGCGAGAGTATCTGCAACTGCACTCCCCACCAGCCTGTCATCTGCCCCACTGCCATTAACCGCTCCATAAATAGTGGATGTAAAGCCAAACAGGTTTTCTTCACTGTCAGAGGCAATCAATTCTAAAGTGCCATTGAAAGCACCACCTGTTTCTGCATCTAGTTGAACTGCCAATTCCAGCGTGTCTTCTGGTGCGAGATTGAAGTTATTTGGCAGTGGATCAACTGGGCTAAAACCATCAGGCAAATTTAAGTCCGTCAGAATCAGAGGGCGATCGCCAGTATTAGCTATGGTCAAAGTCTTGCTTGTGGGAGTCCCCACTCTCGTACTGTCGAAATCTAATCTGACATTGACATCAATAATATTCGTATCCCCATCTAAAATTTCAATTTCGGCTCCTGTTTCTACTGCACGGAACCCAATATTATTACCTTCTTGGTCTCTGTAATGGCCAACGATCACTCCCTCATCATTCATACCCGTCGCTAAGGTCCTCCTTGCCCGAGGAAAATTAATTCCTTCAAACTCGCCATTTTCCCAGATGAAGCCATTAATAGATTGTTCGGTTTCGTCCGAAATTAACCAACCAACAATACTATCATTGTTATTGATACCGCGGGCGGTAGTAAACCTAGCTCTGGGAAAGTCGAGTTCTTCGATAATATTGCCGTTTTCCCACAGAAATGCAGACTCGCTAACATCGGGAATCCGAAATTGTCCAACTACTTTTCCTGCATCATTAATATCCCAAGCGAGAGTTCGGTCTGAACCTTCAATGTCTAAGTTTGTAACGTTAAAATCCTCTCCCTCTAGTAGAAAGGAAGTTCCCCCAGCAAAGTTGGGAAGTAAGTAAAATCCTGAAATTTGCCCGTTATTGTTGATTCCGGTAAGTTCGACGCTGCGTTCGGGAAATTCGGGAAAAGGATCGACGATGGTAAAATCAGTGCCATCGTATATATAGCCTTGGCTCACCTCATCTGTTTCTTCAAAGTCTAGAGTTGGAAAAAACGGGCCTACTGCTTGACCGTTATCACCCAGACCCCAGGTCAAAGTAAAGCCAGCACCAGGAGGAGCAAAAGGTTCTATGTCCCCGTTTGGCTCTAACAAAAAGCCGAGCTCATCAAAGTGCCCTGCGATTTGCCCTGCATTGTTAATCGCATTTACACTTAGGCTAAAAACATTTGGCACTTCAAAACTTTGATAGGCAAGGGCCATTAAAATTCACTCCTTTAGTTGTGTTTTTTCACTTTTTTTACACAGCACGGCTACATAGGAGAGTGTCAGCTAAAAGTTCTTCTGGAACTTAGTTTAGGGACTTTCTCAGTAGCCGATATTTGCCTTATTTTTGAGAATGATTATCATTCTTAAAATAGAACGATTATCATTCTATATTAAGATTGAAAAAATTAACACGACCTCAGAAAAATTTTATTATTGGTGGCTATGAATGAAAAATGCTTGAGTGAAACTGCTTGGTATAAGGCTCTCACCTTGATAGAACGAATTGGCCTTATGGAAGGCCAAAACTTGAATCCAGACAATTTTGATGCAGAACTAGCAGAGCGTAGAATTAAAAAATGGCGTTCCCAGACTCCTTTTATTTCCGACAGCTATTACCAACAACGGCTGGCAACAGATGGCATTACTGCCCAGGAGTTTCGCTACCTATTGGGAGAGAGAGAGGAGGCTATAAAGGAGTATTTTACGTCTCTTAGGGAATCGGCCACTTATACCCACTGGTGGAGGAAACTGGAGAAAGGCTTTTCTCGGAATCAACCACCTAAAATCAAAGTCATTCCTCCTAGTGAGTTTCCATCGGGTCAAGAGTCGAATGGTTTTTTGTATGCGATCGAACCATTGGTCAGTCAAGGAATTTCCAGCCTAGAAACAGGTATCGAAACCCTACTGAACAAACACCAGGAAAATAAGCCACTCCCCTTTGACCCCAATACAGCTAAAGCCATCCTATTTAAGCATCTCCCAGAAAAATTACTTGAGATTTTGAGCCAGACAATGGTGCTAGAATTAAATGTAGCCCGTCTCCAAGAGCTGCTATCGGGAGATACTCCCAGAGAAAGATTTTTAAGCTTTTTAGAGAGGATTAACCAAAGAGATTTTATGCTAGCTATCTTGACAGAGTATCCTGTTTTGGCTAGACAATTAATTGTTACTATCGATCGCTGGGTATCCTTTAGCCTAGAATTTCTCGAACATCTGTGTGCTGACTGGGAAGAAATTTGTAACAAATTTAGCAGCGAAAAGTCTCCAGGCGTGCTAAAAGAAGTAAATGTCAATGCTGGAGACACCCATCGGGGCGGTCGTTCGGTAATCATCGCTAAATTTAGCTCTGGGTTTCAGATAGTTTATAAACCTAAATCCCTAGCAGTAGACGTGCATTTTCAACAACTGCTACTCTGGTTGAACGAGAGGGGAGACCATCCCCCATTTCAGACCCTAAAAATTATCGATCGCGGAACTTATGGATGGGTAGAATTTGTGAATTTTCAAAGCTGTCAGGACCAAGAACAAGTGTGGCGTTTTTATCAAAGAATAGGCGGATATCTGGCTTTGCTCTACGCTCTGGAAGCGACAGATTTTCACTTGGAGAATATTATCGCTGCGGGAGAACAACCCATTCCTATTGACCTCGAATCCCTTTTTCATCCCCGTTATAGAGTAACAAATGCAGAACCATCAGTCATTCTCGCTAGAGAAGAGATGACTTACTCGGTGTTGCGAGTGGGATTATTACCTCAAAGACGTTGGGCAAAGGCTAATTCGGCAGGAGTCGATACGAGTGGTATCGGTGCGACTCCAGGTCAGATGATGCCAAGGCCAATCATGTCTTGGGGGGGAGTGGCAACAGATGAGATGCGAGTGGTGCGGGAGCAAACTGCTCTGGCAAATTCTCAGAATAGACCGCGCTTGAATGATGCTGAGGTCAATGTTTTAGAGTATTCAGAAGCAATAATCGCTGGATTTACTTCTGTTTATAAATGTTTGGTAAAATATAGAGATGAGTTGCTATCGGATACAGGAATTTTAACCCGTTTCGCTGCAGATGAAGTGCGGGTAGTTTTGCGCCCGACTCGGATTTATGCTTTATTACTAGGAGAAAGTTTCCATCCCGATGTGTTGCGTAATGCTCTAGAACGCGATCGCTTATTTGACAGACTCTGGATCGAAGTTCAGCATCGCCCAGAGCTAGCTAAAGTCATTCCTGCCGAACAGCGAGATTTGTGGCAGGGCGATATCCCCATGTTTACTACTCATGTTAATTCTAGGGATTTAGTTGCCAGCGATAACCGCTCGTACCGAGATTTTTTCGAGGAATCTGGTATCGAATTAGTGGAAAAACGCCTGCAGCAGTTAGATGAAACAGATTTAGAGCGACAAATCTGGTTCATTCGTGGTTCTCTCTCTACCCTAGCACTGGCGAGTGAACCTGCTGGATGGAAAAGATATTCTACTTTTACACCACAAATAATCCCAGACCAGCAGAAACGTCACTCACGCTGTCTGGAAATTGCTAAGGCAATTGGCGATCGCTTGGAATTATTAGCCCTGGGCGGTGAGTCCGATGCTACTTGGATAGGGGTGACGCTAGTGGGAGGAACGCATTGGAGCTTGCAACCTTTAAATTGGAGTCTTTATGATGGTATATCTGGGGTAATTTTGTTTCTGGCTTATCTGGGAGCGGTTACAGCGGAAAAACGCTATACTACTATTGCCAGAGCAGGTTTAAGAACATTGCAAAATCAACTACAGCAAAATGAATCCTTCATTGACTTAATTGGGGGGTTTAGTGGGTGGGGAGGAATCATTTATACTTTTACTCATCTGGGGGTATTGTGGCAGCAACCGGAGTTATTAGAAGAGGCAGTGGGTTTAATTGGTTCTATCAAAGCGAAGATTTCCCAAGACAAGCAACTGGATATTATTGATGGTGCTGCCGGATGTATTCCTAGTTTACTCGCTCTCTATGCTTGCGTTCCCTCTGATACAGTTATCAATGCTGCTATTGAATGTGGCGATCGCCTACTGGCAGAGTTTCAACCCCAGGAAAATAGCTGTTGGCTGTTTCCAGAAGAAAGAGATCGCAAGGGGTTCGCTCATGGTATTCCTGGGATAGCTTGGGCTTTATTGGAATTAGGGAATATTACTAACGAAGAGCGGTTTCGGCAAGTTGCTGTAGCTGCTGCTAAATCTTTGGCATTAAACGCTCAGAAACAAGAAGAGGAGCTTGTTATCTGGTGTAATAGTGTTCCTGGAGTAGGATTAGCAAATTTGCGTTTTCTCCAAGATGGAGAGGGTGGGCAAATACTGGCAGAAGTTAAGGCTGGAATTGAGATTGTCCTCAAAAGAGGATTTGGTTTAAATCATTGTCTGTGTCACGGTGACTTGGGGAATCTAGAATTTGTGCTCCAAGCTCGCGACATCCTGAATGTTAATCAGTGGGATGCTGAAATAGATCGAATTGCTGGTATGATTTTTGAGAGTATCGATAAATATGGCTGGCTCTGTGGAGTACCATTAGGAGTTGAAACCCCTGGTCTGATGACTGGAATAGCAGGTATTGGCTACGGACTATTGCGACTCGCCGAACCGCAGCGCATTCCTTCAGTATTAATGCTAGATCCTCCTATTCTCAGTTAACAGTTATCAGTTTCTTCTCTATTTAGGTTGGGTTGCTGAGAGTTTTTGGGTTGCCAGATAAAGTTTTTCCGTTTTCGAGCTTTCAGAGATTAGTCTTAATTTTTTGAATTACATACTTCAAATCTCATTGAAGCAGGTATAAAACTATTGATTTAAGAGAGCTAATGTACTATTAGAGGTAGCCGCCAAGTTAAGTCACTAAACTTTGTGGCGGTTGCCACTGATAATTGGACAAGGCATTTAAAACATGATCCTGCCATTTTCCATTTATTAGTAAATAGTCTCTAGCGTAACCTTCACGGACAAAATTCAGGCGGCGAAGAACGCTTGCACTTCGTATATTTGTCGGACTATGGTTAGCCATAATCCGATGTAAGTTAAGTTCGCCAAAGGCAAAATCGATTGCTAACGTTAAAGCTTCTGTCATTAACCCCTTCCCTTGAGCTGATTGAGCTAATCCATATCCAAGTATGCAAGCGTGAAAAGCACCTCTTATAAAAGAGAAAAAGTTGACGAACCCAAGTATTGTAAGTTCGTCTACCATCTTAAAAACAAACAAATTACAAGAGCGATCCGCTTGAAAATCTTCCCTGGAAGATTTTATTTTTTGAGTCCAAAATTCATTTGTATAAAATGAATCTGACTTGGGGGATGAAAACTTTTCGAAATGTGCAGCATTCTCTCTGTAAAAAGCAACAATTTGTGAAATGTCTTCATCAATAGCCAGTCTTAGTAATACTCTATCACTGCGTAAATAGGGCAAAGGTTGATTCATTAAAATACCTCTCAATATTTCCACAACATGCTGAATGGCTGTATAGTTTATCGTAATTGTACCATCTATTTATTTTTAAAAGCTAAAGAATTAAACTTAATTGCTAATCAACATATTTAGAATATTTTTTACTTATCCATAATTTGTAGTAGCCAGCAATAATACCATTTCTCAAAAACTTTTCTACATTTGATTAAATTAGGGGAGTCGGGGTAGGGAGCTTACATACAACGTCCCTACGGGAGAAGTAAAAACAAGAATAATTAATGTGAAATTTGCTCAAACTAACAAAAAATTAATTACTTTTTTGAGCCAGAATTATTTGCAACTTCTATGTAAAAAAAACGACCGTTTTTTTACCCTTTTCTCTGAGCAATGACAGAAACGAAAATAGGACATTAAAGAAGTAAAAAAACTCAGTCAAGTTATCTAAGGCAAGATATAATAATTTAAGGGAGTTAAAATAATAAGTTGAAATTACTGTAAAATTCAGATTTCAAGTTTCTAAAATATCACTTCTGTACGTCGCCCTACCGACGGCTCCTCTCTCTAACTTTTGACTTCTGACTTTAGTGATAACGGCACATGATATTAACCGAATAACATTATATATAATAAAATATGAAATACCCAGTAGTTTTACAGCATAACGTCGAAGACTGCGGAGCTGCTTGTCTAGCAACCATTGCCAAATATTACGGGCGAATTTTTACCCTCGCTCGTACTCGCGAAGCTACGGGAACCGGACAACTCGGAACTACATTACTTAATCTCAAGCAAGGAGCAAAAGTGCTTGGTTTTAACGCTAGGGGAGTGCAAGTCACCCTGGAATTAGTCGATAAAAATAGCATCCCTTTACCAGGAATTATTTATTGGAAAGGTAATCACTGGGTTGTTTTGTATGGAAAACGAGGTAAAAAATACGTTGTTGCCGATCCATCTGTGGGGATTCGATTTTTAACAAGAGATGAGCTGATTTCAAGCTGGACTAATTTGGCAATGCTCTTAGTAGAACCGCGCCCAGATTTTTATCAAAACCCGGACGATAGGGATAAAGTTACAGGTTTATGGCATTTACTAGGGCGCATCTGGAGCTATCGCGCTACTATTGCTGAAGCTTTACTGTTAAACCTGTTTATCGGTCTGCTTTCTTTAGCCTCTCCATTTTTAATACAAATTCTGACAGACGACGTACTGATTCGTGGGGATAGGGATATGCTGACGGGAGTAGCGATCGCTGTCTTGGTAATGAACACCATTGCCGTTAGTCTCAGATTTATTCAATCAATGCTCATTGCTCACTTTGCCCAAAGGTTAGAGCTAGATATCATCCTAGAATTTTGCCGAGTCATGCTCCAACTTCCCCTATCATATTACGAAGTACGTCGTAGTGGGGAAATTGCTAGTCGATTAAGAGATATCCAAGAAATCAACCAACTCATCTCTCTAGTTGGGATTACCTTACCAAGCCAATTTTTTGTGGGAGTTATTTCCCTAGGATTCATGCTATTCTACAGTTGGAAACTGACTGTACTTCCCGTGGTGATCGCTGTCCTAATGACGATAACAGTCCTAGTATTATTACCCACCATCCGTCAAAAACTTCGGAATTTCTTAGTCTTAGCAGCAGAAAATCAAGGAGTTTTAGTAGAAACATTCAAAGGAGCTTTGGTACTGAAAAGCACTAATTCTGCCCCCTACTTCTGGGAAGAATTCCAAGGTCGCTATGGTAAACAAGCTCGTGTTAGCTACCGCGCTACTCAGACAACGATTGTTAGCAATACATTCACATATTTCTTTTCTCGCAATGGGGGAATACTCTTACTGTGGTTTGGCAGCACTCTCGTCATCGTTCAAGAATTAACTATTGGCCAACTGCTAGCATTCAACGGCATGAGCGCAAATTTCTTGACTTTAATTATTACTTTATTGAGCTTTATCAGTCCTTTCACTCGCGCTCAACTGGCAACTAGGCGACTTGTGGAAGTTATCGAATCTACACCAGAAAGTCATGACGAGCATCAATTGCCCGTTGCGAAAATTGGGGAGAATGCAAATATTATTTGTACAAATCTCAATTTTCACCACCCAGGTAGAGTTGAGTTACTCAAAAATTTTTCTCTGACGCTTCCTGGTGGAAAAGTTATTGCCTTGATAGGTGAATCTGGTTGTGGTAAAAGCACTCTCGCTAAACTAATTGCCGGATTGTATCAGGTGGATGAGGGTAATATTCGCATAGGTGTTTATAATCAAGAGGATATTGCCCTCGGTTGCTGGCGACAACAAGTGGTATTAGTTCCCCAAAATGCCAATTTTTGGAGTCGTACGATTATTGCTAATTTTCATCTTGCTTATCCAGAGGCAACATTTGAAGAGATTGTTAAAGCTTGTCAGGTTGCTAAAGCAGATGAGTTTATTACCAGGTTGCCTAATAAGTATCAAACAATATTGGGGGAGTTTGGCGCTAATCTTTCTGGCGGTCAGCAGCAAAGATTGGCTATTGCTAGAGGAATTGTTAGCGACCCACCGATTTTGATTTTGGATGAATCTACTGCTAATTTAGATCCGGTCAGCGAAGCGCAGGTATTAGACAGGTTGTTGTCTCATCGGGGGGATAAAACTACGATTTTGATTAGTCATCGCCCGAAAGTGATTAGTCGGGCAGATTGGATTGTGTTTTTGGAAAACGGTAAATTGAAGTTGGAAGGTACTCCTGAAGATTTGCGCTCTAAGTCTGGAGAGCATTTAGATTTTCTGATTCCATAGTTAGAGCAGGGAACAGGGAATAGAGAAGATATTTTCAGTAAAAATGTACAGAAAATGATTTTATCTCATGTCCGCTGGTATCGTTAGCGTAAAAGTTGAGGAAATATTTACCTTATGTAAGGTTTTTCTTCTTTACTTCTTACTTCTTACTGGAGTTTAGACTAAATAGTTGAAGATAAAATCAAGTAAAGAATGGAAAAAATTTAGACCATCAACAGATATGAGAAATCATTTTTGATCTCAATTAAGCAGATTTGACCTTTTTTGTGTTTTTTTTCTGACTTTCAAATTTACCCTTACCTTTTTTGACTATCGGGTATCGTTTTCTTTGATGACGAAGTTGACCTTTTTTCCAGCCTGGAGATTTTCCACGGGGTTTGGGAGGAGATGTGGGTGTTCCAATTAGGGCAATAACTGCTGCAAATCCCTGGGCAACTCTTCCAGGTGTTAATTTGATCTGTGGTTTCTGCCAAGGTAAGGGACAATCTACAATTACTTCACGAGCTAACCATAACTCCCAAGTCATCATGGGCATGTTTCTCACTCCATCGATCGCATTGCTCTTTAGTGCCAAAGTTAGGTAAAGTCCAGTGTAACCTTATGAGCTTGTAGAACCATGCGCATCTTCTCTGGTTCAATTTGTTGCCGATAATAGAGAGTGTCAAAAGTAGAGCGTAAAAGTTTGTAAGCATTCAGGGCAATAATATCGTTGATTTCCTTTGCTAGTTTTTCCATGCCTATGAGTTTTCTGATGGCCACACAGAGGACATTCCATGATGATTGAGAGTATTTAGGGACAATACTCATTTTATCATTCCCACACTTTACTGATGCACTACCGATTAGTCGGTGGCGATCTGCAACTCTATGAAGCGCTTATGCAGGTCTATCAGAAAGAGGGAGCTGAAGCCGCTAACTTGGGTACCTTAGATGCCCCCACATTTGCACCTAACTTCGATTTGCCTTATTGCTCTTAAGTAGACAGGCGATCGCGGCGGTAGTTTTTTCTTTATTTCTTGCTTGGGGTGGATTATTAATTAGCTAAAGGTACAAAAAAACATTTGGCTTAAAAGGCGTTTATAGTGATGTCCCTAACCCGACATGACGACAATTGTAAATAAATAAAAAGTATTTTTGTGTTATATTAATAATGTAAACTTCTTACTGTCCAGTCTAGAAACTGCTCATGCTATAATAGGCTGAAAGCTGTCTAATCAATGAGGTAAACGTCTATGCCTACCGTCCAGCACTATGCAACTAATTATCTGGAAAACGTCAAGGTGATACTGATTTCTCCAAGCCAAACTCTGGAGTCATCTGCGGTGGAATATTGCATCTCTAGTGGATATGTCAAAATCATGCCCTCTGATGGCCGTACCTTGATTACCCACATCAGCAACGTCGTGATTGAGGTGGAGTCGTAGCGTACTTTGGTTAAAGGCTGCTCCAGTCTGTACGGAGACCCATCACAGTTCCTATCCATTATGTACGGTAATGAAATTATTGAAAATTTCAATATTAAGATATTGCTGCCAGTACAAGAACCTCTGGATTTAGATGGTTTGTTCTACTGTTCTCTCCAGAGTGATGTTTAAGACCCGCAATGAGTTGTCACTGAGGTATTTTATGGGATTGAATGACTGTCACAATTTTCAGGATTTCCGAAAATTAGCGAAACGCCGACTACCAGGACCAATTTTTAATTACATCGATGGAGCGGCTGATGATGAACAGACCTATCGGCGCAACACTGAAGCATATCAAGAATGCGATCTTATTCCGAACGTGCTTGTCGGTGTAGAAAATGTGGATATGTCAGTTGAGGTGATGGGGCAAAAACTAGACATACCTATCTACTGCGCCCCGACAGCATTGCAACGCCTTTTTCATCACGAAGGAGAGCGTGCGGTTGCGAGGGCAGCTGCAGAATATGGCACGATGTTTGGGGTTTCTTCACTGGCGACTGTCACCGTTGAAGAAATCGCAAAGATCGCAAACACGCCGAAGATGTTTCAGTTCTACTTCCATAAAGATCGCGGCTTGAATGATGCGTTGCTTGAACGCGCACGAGCAGCGAACTTTAATGTGTTGGCATTAACCGTCGATACTATTACTGGAGGTAATCGCGAACGGGATTTGCGTACCGGATTTACTTCGCCACCCAAATTAACACTTGACTCCTTAATGAGTTTTGCGACCCACCCAGCATGGGCTTGGAACTTTTTGACAAAAGAAAAGTTCGATATGCCACATTTGTCTGGCTATGTCTCGCAGGGAACGAATTTAGCAGTCTCTGTTGGCGATTACTTCTCAACGATGCTAGATCAATCCATGAATTGGAATGATGCTGAAAAACTCTGCTCACAGTGGAATGGGCAGTTTGCACTGAAAGGGATAATGAGTGTGGAAGATGCCAAGCGTGCTGTTGATATTGGTTGTACGGGTATTATGGTTTCTAACCACGGCGGCCGTCAGCTCGATGGTTCCCGTAG
>JBCDJM010000134.1:0-18598 GCA_038747755.1 Cyanobacteria bacterium P01_H01_bin.35 | reverse complement strand
GTTATTGTCAATAATTAATACAAAAAATTATCAATTATGTTGTACCTAAAAGATTTAATACATCCACCATAATAACAGCCTTATATAATCTATCAAAGAATACAAAATCAATTTTAGTTAGCTTTATAATATAAGAAAGTTAAGAATTTTGGAATATACCCTTTTATGGTTATTGTCAAAAATTAATACAAAAAAATATTAATTATGTCATACCTAAAAGGTTTAATACACCTACCATAATACCAGCTTTATATAATCTATCAAAGAATACAAAATCAATTTTAGGTAGTTTTATAATTCTAATAAAGTTAAGAATTTTGGAAGAACCCCTTTTATGGTTATTGTCAAAAATTAATACAAAAAATTATCAATTATGTCCTACCTAAAAGATTTAATACACCTACCATAATACCAGCCTTATGTAATCTATCAAAGAATACAAAATCAATTTTAGGTAGCTTTATAATTATAATAAAATTAAGAATTTTGGAAGAACCCCTTTTATGATTATTTGAAAAAATTAATGCAAAAAATTATCAATTATGTCGTACCTAAAAGATTTAATAAAACCATTACCCCAAGAAGAATTTCTCGAAAACAACTGGACGAAGAAAGCGATAGCCATCTCCAGTAAAGGTAATAAAGATTTTAGTTACCTGTTCTCATGGAAACAGCTTAACTTCTTATTGAACTTTCATCAAATCGAATATCCAGATATTCGTCTTGCATTTGATGGTAAAGTCCTAGAACCCCAAGAAAATGAGAGTCTAACTCAATGGTGTCAAAAAGGCGCAACCCTAATTTTAGACAAAATTCATCAAAGGATTCCAGAGGTCTCCATTTTGGCCTCACAACTTAGTTATGAATTGGGATATCCTGCTCAAGTTAATGCCTATTGTTCCTGGTCTAGCAAACAAGGTTTTTCTTCTCACTATGATACCCATGATGTCTTTATTTTACAAGTAGAAGGAAGCAAACAATGGTATGTTTACACCGACACTTTAAAATATCCATTGCCAAATCAGAAATCATCGTCTCTTCAAGCACCAGAGGAAGAAGCTTATTTAAGTTGTATTTTGTATCCAGGAGATGTGCTGTATATACCTCGCGGACATTGGCATTATGCAATGACAAAAGAGGAGCCATCTATTCATCTAACTTTAGGTATTCACAGTAGAACAGGTATTGATTTATTAGAATGGTTAATTAGTCAATTACAGAACAGAGAAGAGTGGAGAAAAAGTCTACCTTTAAGATTAGAAAATAATTCTTTTAATCTCAGTATAGAAACCTTAGTTGAAGACTTAAAACTGTATATAAATAATCACAATCTTAGCGAAGAATATAATAGTTACTTGGATGGTTTAGGAAAACCTGTTGAGGCATATAATTTACCATATCAAGCTGGATTTAATATTTTTGATAATGGTATTGAAACTAAGTTTAAAGTTGCTCAGTTTCAACGTTTAAAAATTTTACAAATCCCTGATGAGGATGGATATAAAATTTTAGTTTCTGGTAAAGAGGTATCTATTAGAGGAGTGCCAGAATATCTAGTTAAAAACTTATTTAGTAGAGAAATATTTACAGGAAAAGATGTTATAAATTGGCTCCCTGACTATGACTGGGAAATAGATATTATGCCAATGTTACTAAAGCTTGTTAATGAAAGAGTTATTTTTGTAGAATCAGAGGTTTAAATATGAATATATTTTTCGAGAGTGATGTTTATTAAGGAGACGAAAATTATGAATATATAACTCTAGTTCCCACTAAACAATTATATGTTTAAAGAAATAATATTTCCTTATAAATTATATTAGGGTTTTAAACAGAGGTAATTATCCATTATCAATTAATGAACAATGCTTTTATATTTAATCAGCAAACCCTAGTTAAAACTTATTTTTTAGAGAAAAATTTACTGGTCAGGATGTCATAAATTGACTTGGTTAATATGGCTAGGAAATATATATTATGTCCATGTTATTGAACATAGTTAATTAAAGACTTATTTTTTGAGAATCTGGAGTTGAAACATGAATACATAATTTTTCTTTTGATGTCTATTAAGGAGATGAATATGATGAATATAAAATTCTAGTTTTTAGTAAATGAAGTATCTATAAGAGTCAGAGCTATTTCGTTTTAATTTATGACTTTTTGTGAATTAACAAGAATATGCCTTTTCAAAGACTAAAGGTTATATTAATCAATCTCTAAAAGCTAGTAAAACCCTTATTTGATTCTAGAGTGAAATGGTTTTGGATAAGAGTGGTGGCAAAATATCTAGTTAAAAATATGTTTAGTTTAGAGATATTTACTAGATAAAGATTCAGTAAATTGCCTACCTGATTATAATTTGTCAAGAAACATTATACCAATGTTATTGAAGCTAATTAATGAAAGAGTTATTTTTGTATAATCTGGAGTTTAAAGATGAATCAATTTTCTTGTGCTGATGCTTGCCGAGAAGCAGATGAAGATATTATTGGAAGTGGTACAAATCATTCAGTCTATATACTGATAGAATGCCCTTTCCCTTGGGAATATAATGCTTTTGAATCTCGTTTTCTCCCAGAAAATCTAGAGGTTTTGATGGCAGCAGTCAATAAATCTAAATTGTCAATCAGATTTTTATTGATTACTCAAAATCAAAATGACAGAGAAAACAATAGAAAAGTTTTAATTTATGAACAACAGCAAAGTTCATTTTTAAATGGTTATAAAAAGTATGAATTTGACGTAGATAGTCCTGAAAAAATAGCCCCAGTAATTCAAAAATATTTAGCAGGAGAGAATTTAAACAGTTATACTCTAAATACTCAAACAAGAGACCTGTTGGTTTGTACCCACGGTAGCCATGATAAGTGCTGTTCTAAATATGGTAATCCGTTTTATACCGAAGCAAAAAAAATTATTTCCGAATTAGGTTTAAAAAATACCAGAATTTGGAAAGCAAGTCACTTTGGTGGGCACAGGTTTGCACCTACTATGATAGACTTCCCTGATGGTAGATATTATGGCTTACTCAATGGAAACTCCTTTCGTTCAATTTTACTACGATCTGGCTGTATTCAATCATTGAAAAGGGTTTATCGTGGATGGGGAATTTTGCCAACTTCTATTCAAGTATTGGAAAGAGAACTTATGCTCCGCCACGGTTGGGAATGGTTTGAGCATAAAATTAACCTTTTACATTTGGATATAAATTCTGATAAAACAGTAATTAAAACTGAATTAGCCGTAGTTCAACCAAATAATTCTATATATATTTGCCAAGCCAAGCTAGTTAAAGATGAAAACAAAACTATTCGGCTTAAAGGTTCCTGCGGTGCTACTAAAGAGTCTGAATTTACCAAGTATTACATAAGCAATCTTAACTTCAAAATTGAACGTAAAATTACTGAGGCAATACCTATTATTCAGAAGAAAGCAAGTTAAAGTACATAAATTGGTGGGGTATTCCTAAAAATTGAAATACCTCACCAGTTTCTATAAAGCCTACTCTTCTATAGAATTGATAGGCACTAATACGAGTCATTACTCTCAAAGATTCTAGTTGTTTTTGTTTAGCAATTTCAATAATTTTTTTCATTAAAGCTTTACCTACTCCCTGAAGTTGAAATTCAGGTAAAACAGCAATATATGCAATACTTCCTAATTCTGTAGATAATTCTCGCAGTCTAGCTGAACCAATAATTTGTTCCTGAAAAACAGCAATAAAATATAGACAAGAATAATCATTATCATACTCATCTTTTTCTGTTCCTCTTTCCTTATTTATTGGCTTTCTTAATACTAACCAACGTTGATAATACATGTCTTCTTTTTCTTGTTGGCTTTGAATTAGACTAATCTTAAATTTTGACATTTTTTAATCATAATTAATTAGAGGCAATGTAAGTATTCAGCTATCAGCTATCAGCTAGCTTCATAGATCAGAACTACGTTTTTTATTACAGGAAATGAAATTGGTTATCAGTGAACTTTAGTAGTTTTTTGAATATGTTCAAAAGTTGTTAGCCTGGTATTTCACGCAAAAAGCTGAATACTTATCAGGCGATCGCTATTTTATCTAGATTTTTGGAATCAGATGTGAGAATTGAAATATTCCTTAAAAGGATAGAATATAGCAGTTATCTTATGATATATAGATACATTTTTTTGTTTTTCTCTGTTACCTGTTCCCCATTCCCTGTTACCTAAAAGTAGTAATATCTAACAACTTAAATCATCTTCCTATATTTAGGTGTTTATAAATACAATTTTACAACTAATAACTGATAACTGAAAAGACCCATAAGCAAAAAATAGTTTTGGTCAATCAAGGTATGAAAATAAAAATTGAATAATCTCAAATATTTGTTATTCAATAGTTTAATAATTACCAAAAAATACAAATAATGTAAGCATTTCCTGCGGAATGCTGCGCAAACAGATATTAGCAGTCAGGGGTCAGCTAATAGCCAAGCAAACCTACAGAAATGATGAAAATTAGCTGATGATTTTTTTCTTGATACTTCACTTTTTGGAGATTAATTATTCCTGACAAACAGGACACGTTAATAACTCATAGCTGACGGCTGATAGCTGGCGGCTTAATGCTTACCAAATAATACCCTAATTTACCAACGCCAAAAAAATATTAGAAATAAATATTCAAAATTTACCACAGCCAATAAACAATTTTTGTACTATCAAAAATAATAGATATAGATGTAAGAAAAAGTAGTAAAGCAATGTAGTTAAATAATGGTAGAACCGTTAGCTACTGTCAAACCTATATAAGAGTTTTTCAGCAGACCCTACTTAGACCAAGCTGGATGAGATAATATAGAGGAAAACATTCGTACTCCACGCAGTAAATTAGATAGAGGTAGATGACCTTTCGGTGCAGTCAAATTCCAGGTAAATTCATTAGGATATCTTGTCCAAGTGTTGCCATTTTTCCAGCCAATTTTTGGTAGTAACTTATCCCAATTTTTGTTTACTCCCAACCACATTTCTCTCTGTACAGAATACCCAAATTTTCCTTCCGAATAAACTAACCACATAGTATTAATACTTTGCATATCTGGAATTGGAATACTATCTACCTCTGAAAAATAAAGCCACTTTCTTTGTGTTGCTGCTTCTCCTGCTAACTTACACAATTTTTGCATAGTTAATTTATCAGCTTCTAAAAAATCTTGATGAGCTAATTTTATTTGTAAGTGACTATAATCAATATTAGATTCTGACTTTATTGGTACAACTCCTAGGGGAAAATTTTTTTGTATAAATTCATCAACTTTCGATGAATTTACTTGACGCAAAACTTGATATATTTTTCCCTCAAGTATAGTAGGTGAATCTGATTTTTTGTTTTGCAAAAATTCCATCAGAATATCTAAACCTTGCTCTCCTGTTTCTGCCAAACTAGGAATTACCTGTAACTGTTTTTTTTCAGAACCAGATTCTAATTGATATTTAAGTTCAGGTATATTCAATGAAGCGTTTTCTGTAGAATTAATCTTTGATTCTGTCATTTCAGTTATCAGTTATCAATTATCAGTTATCAGTTATCAGTACCAACTGTTGAAGTTAGAAACCTCAAATACTGAAGTTTATTTTTTTCATCCCCTTCAAAGAAGGTGCTTGAGACCTTATTTTTTCATTAGAAAATTATTTTTTGTTTCAACGCTTGGATTTAATTGATAATTTATAATTTCTTATCAATAAATAATTCAAGTAAGGTAGCCATGAGAATTATAACCTATATAAATCATCATAATTCCATTGGTTTAATACTTCCATAAAATTTGATTATTTGCTGGTCTTTAATTAGTAGTAGTTGCCTATTCCTTTTCAAAATTAATTCTGACTTCCAGTCTTCAAGTATAGCTAACTCCTTATTTAAGGATGGTGCAAAATACGATTAATAATTGCAGTAGTAGAAGTCGGAACTTCTATTTGAACTAAAGAGATTTTACCACCATAACTTTTAACTTTTGGAGCTTCAGGTAATGTTTCGATAGAATAATCTCCACCCTTAACATAAATATCAGGTTTAAGTCGTTCTATAATATTAGTAGCAGTAGTTTCATTAAAAATTACCACTCCATCAACTGGTTTCAGAGCAGCTAAAACTTCAGCCCGTTGAACTTCCGGTACAATTGGCCGCATAGGATATCCCTCTTGTTGGGGCTTAATATTTTGAACTGATCTATCACTATTTAATCCTACTACAAGTGATCGCCCCAGAGACTTAGCTGCCCATAAATAACGAATATGTCCAGCATGAATTAAATCGAAGCATCCATTTGTAAATACTAAAGGCCGCCAAAAAGTGGGATGAGAATTAATTAGCTGTTCTAATTGAGTCAAATTATAGAGGCCAGAAATCAGTTTTTGGGAGTCCATTTTTTAATATTCACAACTCTTCTTCAGTAGGTGGTTTATGTCCATGTTCAAAAGCATAACGAACCAACTGCGAGCGATTTTCTAAATTTAGCTTTCTCATTATTTTACTCAAATGAGTTTGTACAGTTCGAGGGCTAATAAACAAGCGATCGCTAATCTGCTTATTTGTCAACCCCTGAGCTACTTCCCAAAATACTCTTGCTTCTGCGGGAGTAAGAGGTAGTGGTTCCGGTGCTGCTTCTGGTTGTATTTTTGTGGTAGACTCTTCGGCCAGTCGCTTCATTTCTAAATAAATTCTCTGAGAACGAGCTAATTGAGCCTCAATTTTTGCTACCAACTCCCGCATTTCAAAAGGTTTATTTATATAATCATCTGCCCCCATAGATAAGCCTATAATTCTGTCTTCTAATTCTCCTTTACTTGACAGAAATATAAAAGGTATTAACTGACCTAAATTACTAGCTCGTAAACGTTGACAAAACTCTAAACCATCCATTTCCGGCATCATTATATCGGAAATAATTAAATCCGGCTCTTGTTTTTCGAGTATTGATAGTGCATCTAAAGCAGAATTTGCATCTGTTACTTCATATCCTTGAAATTCCAGATGTCGCTTTAGAAGAATTCTCAAGCTATCTTCATCATCTACAATTAATATTTTTTTATTTTGATGATTTTCTAAGTTATCTTTCACTACTAATTGAATCCTCCCAATTTACCCGTTATTATAAATATCATATTAATAATATTGTTGATATTTACCGAATTATTAATTATTGATAATTAATAATTAAATAATTCTGGTTTAAAGCTTCCCCTTGGATAGGGGAAAAAAGTGTTAGGATATCTCCCGATCTTCAATCCTCTCAATTTTAACCAAAGGTAATTATCAATTATAGCAATTCCTGCACTGGTGAGGTACACAATTCCTTTGTTTTAGGAAGTAGGGAGTAGGGAGTAGGGAGTAGGGAAGATGGGGGAATAAGGATTAGAAAATAAGAACAACAACTTTACCTCATTAGCTTGAGAAACGCTATATCCATTATCAATTAATGAAAGGACTTAACTAGATTGAACAAAGAAACCAAGTTTTTTTGTAGATTTATATATATTTAAACCAAGGATTTCTGGTAGTAAGTGGGTTTAGTGCCCGTAAGTCCTATATTTATTCAGATTTACGTTGATGTTTGGTTTTAAATATGACAATTGCAACTTTTATTAACATTTACTTTTTAGTTTAATTTATTTCATTGATTCATATTTTCAGTAATTTTTTGCAAAAAAAAAAGCTCTTTTTTGATATTTTTTAATGTCATTTAACTTATTTTAATATTAAGTAAATTTTAGTATAAAAAAGTCAAGATGATATGATTAAATAAGGAAAAAATTAGACCTTGAAAATAGTATAGTAAATCAACAAAATTATATTTCTCAAGAAGAGGTTTAACTCAATCCATTATAAGCTAGGATTGTACGATAGACAGTTCTGTTCCATAAATTTAAAAATAATAGTAGGACTGACTTATGCGAAACCCGGTTGCTAGGAAAAACTGTTGGTTTGAACAATCAACATCCAGGAAAAAAAAGTTTCTGGGTTTGAGTGAGTAAGTCCTGAGTAAAGAGAAAAAGACTGATGGACGATGGTTCAACTCTGTCATAATTGTAAAAACAGACTGCTATTTATAAGATCGGGAAAATATATTTCCGCGATCAGCAATAAAGTGCATCCTCAACATTTCAGACCTGCTATGTCCAGTGAACTATAACTTAGAACTCAGAACAATTCCATGAAAGCAACAAATATCCGTCAATATTCCTCTATAGCTTCTAACACTCTTACAATAGTAGGAGTAATTATGATTTTGTCCTCTCTACTTGATTTTATAGTCCTATCAATTCCATTTAACATCAGTAGTAGAGCATGGCAAATTGGTCTAACAACCCAAATAGTTGATCGGGGGATTATTCCTATGGTAGGAATGGCCTTATTAGTCACAGGCTATTGGGTAAGCAGTAATTCTGGCCTTCAAGATAACTCAAAATCTCCAATATTAGATTTGAGATTTTGGGCACTTTTACTAGCTAGCTTATTAGGACTGATATATCTATTACTATTTCCTATACACTTAAATAATACAAGTCAAGCAAGAGCTGAGGCCATTCAACGTATCGAGCAACAAGCAAGCCAAGCAGAAACACAACTAGAAGCTCGTATTGGTAGTAACGAATTTAAAAATCAGATCCAGCAAAGGCGAAGTCAATTAAAAAATCAAATTACTAATTTACTAGCAGATGAAACTAGGTTAAATGAAGCATTAGAAAACGATCAATTACCAAGCCAAGTGAAAAGTTTACTGGAACAATCAAAAGATAATCCTCAAGTTATTGATGAATTTCTAAATCGTCAAGCAGAACAATTACCAAATCAACTTCTAACTAGAATTCGTAGTCGTCAGCAAGAATTAGAAGAACAAGCTAATACAAATTCTTTTAAATCTAGTCTGAGAACAGGTATAAGCAGCTTACTTTTAGCAGTAGGCTATATTATGATTGGTTGGACAGGATTAAAAAATATGGGAATTATTAAAGGTAAAGGGCGTCGCCAAAATCCTGCTAGATAATAGTCAAATATCTCAAATTTGAGAGATAACTTTAATAATTAGACAGGGCAGTAAGAGCAAATTAAAATTATTACTATAAGAAGGTAAAGTATCAACTTCAACCTTACGCTCAATGCCCTATCATTGGGTATTTATTTAATTTAATTAATGACCCAATTTGTGAGCTTTAAAAAAGAGCAATTACTAAAATTTATCGAATGTTCTCAATTTATATACTGACTTACAATGAAGAAATAGATATCGCTGCTTGTATTGAGTCAGCAATGCTGTCAGATGACATTATAATAGTTGATTCCTTTAGTAGCGATCGGACTGTAGAAATAGCTCAATCTTATCCTGTAAAAATAGTCAAACATAAATTTGAAAGCCATGGACGACAGCGAACATGGATGTTACAGGAAGTTCCGGCTAAATATGAGTGGGTTTATATCCTAGAAGCGGATGAACGGATGACCCCAGAGCTATTTAACGAATGCCTAAAAAGAATCCAAAGTCAAGAATACATTGGGTATTACGTTGCAGAAAGAGTTTTATTTATGGGAAGTTGGATTCGTCACAGCACCCAATATCCCCGATACCAGATGCGGCTATTTCGCAAGGATAAAGTTTGGTTTAGTGACTATGGTCACACAGAAAGAGAAGAGTGTAATGGCCCTACAAGTTTTTTGAAAGAAACTTATCCCCATTACACTTGTAGTAAAGGTATTTTCCGTTGGATAGAAAAGCACAATCGTTATTCTACAGATGAAGCTGCTGAAACAGTTAAACAACTAGAAACAGGAACGGTATCTTGGAAAAATCTATTTTTTGGCGCTTCTGAAGTAGAGAGGAGACGAGCTCTGAAAGACTTTTCCCTGCGCTTACCTTTAAGACCAATAGTTCGGTTCATATATATGTATATTTTTCTCAGAGGATGCCTTGATGGCCAAGCTGGATTAGCTTGGTGTACCTTGCAAGCTTTCTACGAATATCTCATACTAATTAAAGTCTGGGAAATGAAAAATATGCCTGTACCATCATTAACTTCAACTATTGATGCTAATTCGCCTGATGCTAATTCGCCAAAATTAGAAATAGAGGCGCAAGGATGAAATCTAGGTTTAAAAGTAGTTTTCAAAGATTGATTGACAGTTATTAGTATTTGTTAGCTTTTGTTAACAAATACTAATAATTACGGCTGAAAAAGGATATGGTTTAGGTGAAAAACTAGGCTATTGATTAATGGATAATTAATAATGGATAATTATCTGGTGCTTAAAACCAAGAAGATTGAAGACAAGGAAATCTCCTAGCACTTTTATTCTTTTGAAATAGAAGGCAATAAAGTCGAATTGATTAATTATCAATTATCCATTATCTATTGGTAAACAGCCTCGATCCTAATTGGTTCCCTCTAGGCTAGTCAAGTAATTACTCCTTACTCCTATTTTTTCCAATGCCGATAATCAAGGTGAAAAAAAGAAGAGCATCTGTGAGAAAATCTACCAGATTATGAAGAGATATTCCTTCAGTAGATTAATTCTACTCTGCATTATTAACAAATATCTCGCGAAATTCTATAGGCTGATTCATAGCTGAAAAAAAGTACAGGTAAATTCCAAGTTCATCATCAAAAATACTCCCAGTTACAACTGCAAATCTACATCATAAATCTGAGTAAATAAAATATGCACCTAAGTGAACTTACTCATCCTAACCAGTTACACGGTCTTTCAATTCATCAACTAGAAGAAATTGCTAGACAAATACGAGAAAAACATCTAGAAACAGTTGCCACAAGTGGAGGCCATCTAGGTCCGGGGTTAGGAGTCGTAGAACTTACATTGAGTCTCTATCAAACCCTCGATCTAGATCGGGACAAAGTTCTTTGGGATGTAGGCCACCAAGCTTATCCCCATAAACTTATTACAGGTCGATATAACAATTTTCATACCCTGCGACAAAAAGATGGGGTTGCAGGTTATTTAAAACGTTGTGAAAGTAAATTCGACCATTTTGGCGCTGGTCATGCTTCTACCAGTATTTCTGCTGGTTTAGGAATGGCACTAGCTAGAGATATGAAAGGAGATAACTTCAAAGTAGTTTCCATTATTGGGGATGGTGCTTTGACTGGTGGTATGGCTTTAGAAGCTATTAATCATGCAGGTCACTTACCCAAAACTAATATATTGGTTGTGCTAAACGATAACGAGATGTCCATTTCCCCTAACGTAGGTGCCATTTCTCGCTATCTCAACAAAATGCGCTTATCTCCACCGATGCAGTTTCTTCAGGATAATCTGGAGGAACAATTTAAACATATTCCTTTCGTGGGTGAAACTTTTACACCAGAAATGGAACGCCTCAAAGAAGGGATGAAACGTTTGGCAGTATCAAAAGTTGGGGCTGTAATTGAAGAATTGGGCTTTACTTACATGGGTCCCGTTGATGGACATAATTTAGAAGAACTAATTACAACTTTCCAACAAGCTCATAAAATTCATGGACCAGTGTTAGTTCATGTAGCTACAACCAAGGGTAAGGGATATGCTGTTGCAGAAAAAGACAAAGTAGGGTATCATGCGCAAAATCCTTTCAACTTAGCTACAGGTAAAGCAGCACCAGCAACTAAGCCAAAACCTCCGAAATATTCTAAAGTTTTTGCCCATACTTTGGTAAAACTGGCAGAAAATAATCCCAAAATTATTGGTATTACTGCTGCAATGGCAACTGGTACAGGTTTAGATCAACTTCATGCCAAATTACCAAAACAATATATAGATGTTGGTATTGCTGAACAACATGCTGTGACTCTAGCAGCAGGTTTAGCTTGTGAAGGAATGCGACCTGTGGCGGCTATTTATTCAACTTTCCTGCAACGAGCTTTTGACCAAATTGTCCATGATGTCTGTATTCAGAAGTTACCCGTTTTCTTCTGTTTAGACCGCGCTGGAATTGTGGGTGCAGATGGTCCGACTCATCAGGGAATGTATGATATTGCTTATTTACGTTGTATTCCGAATATGGTGGTTATGGCGCCTAAAGATGAGGGTGAGTTACAACGGATGGTGGTGACTGGTATTGAATATAGGGATGGAGCGATCGCTATGCGTTATCCTCGTGGTAATGGTTATGGCGTGCCTTTGATGGAAGAGGGTTGGGAAGCTATTCCTATTGGTAAGGGTGAAATTCTGCGGAATGGTAATGATGTACTGATATTGGGCTATGGTTCGATGGTATATCCTGCTATGCAAACAGCAGAAATTCTCAGTGAGCATGGTGTTGCTGCTACTGTGGTAAATGCTCGTTTTGTCAAGCCTTTGGATACGGAGTTAATTCTACCTTTGGCAGAACGTATTGGGCAGGTTGTGACTATGGAGGAAGGCTGTTTGATGGGTGGTTTTGGTTCGGCAGTTACGGAAGCATTGATGGATAATAATCTGCTTGTACCTGTGTTACGTTTGGGTGTACCAGATAAGTTGGTGGATCATGCTCAACCTGATGAGTCGAAGGCTGATTTGGGTTTGACTCCTTCTCAGATGGCAGAACGTATTTTGCAGAGTTTTAAGCCTAAGTTATCGACTGTTAACGTTTAATATTTTTGTGGGAAATTCTGAAATATATTTTTCTGCAAAATAAATGTAGAGATGTTCTATGGAATGTCTCTACAAAGTTTAGATAATTTTTGAAGATATAGAACTTACGCAGGCGAACCCAGAAACCCGGTTTCTCGTAGATGTCTATGATTAAAAACAAGGATTTAACGTAGACACCGGGTTTTTTTGCGTAAGTCCTGAGATATTTATTTATGTTTTAACATTGAACCAACACCAATAGCACCAATAGCTAATAAACCTAAAACAGAAGTTGGTTCAGGCACTGACGAAACAGAGAAGTTGTCAATGGTTACGTTATTATTATCCTCTTCTCCAGGTAGAAAAGAGTCACTAATATTTGTAGCAATCCCTGTAATTCCTGCCGATAAAGGATTTTCAGTGTCAACAAATGATACTTCATACACCTGCTCAGTAGTCTGGTCAAATAAACGTCCCGTCAGTTGATTGCCAATGACTCTAAATTCAGCAAAATAAGGTGTGTTCTGATCGAGCTCAACAAATTCCTCCACAAAAATATTCTCAATATCCCCCTCAATTACTTCTCGTAAGAATATTTGATTGGTCTCAAAGTCAATTCCAAATACATATGTGTCTTCAGTCACTAGATTAATCCTAGCATATAATAAAATTCGATCATTCGTACCTTCATCGCCATCCTCAAGTCCAGCAGGATTTAGCAGGGCAGAAACCATGACATTTTCGGCAATTATATTAGGATACAAAAGAGTCGTAGTCGAAGCTCCACCTTCTGCTACTGTTTGATCCTCACTCAAGCGCAAGACATTGTTGCCATCAGATAATGTTTGAATATCTGGCATAAATTCGCCGAAAACCAATCCAGTTGAAAAATCTTGGACATATAACACATCAGAAGGTAGACCACTTTCAAAATCAAGAGTTACTGCTTTAGCTGAATTATTTCCTATGAAAATAGGAGCTAAAATAGCAGCAGTGGCCAAACTTTTTACGGTTATAGACCATAAACTTTTTACAGCATTTCTCTTGTTTACTTGATTAGTAATCATAATTACTCTCCCTATAGATTTTAACTTTCTCTTAACTAGGTTAAATTTATTTAATTAGTAGTGGCCTACAAGTAGTGATACTCCGGTAAAAATTCAACTAGGAAAGCAAAGAGTATTCTTTTGAAACAGAATTTAGGAGCTTTTGTGTTCCCTATTTCCTACCTCTACTCTAAATCACTACTTTTAGAGGACTATAGCGACTTAATATACCTAAAATTTCAAAAAAAAACAATAAAGAAAAGTTTAGTTTTATTCAGGAAAATTCAGTTTTATTCAGGAAAGTTTAGTATCAGCTTCTGGCAAAAAAACATAATTGCAATTTCTCTAGGGCATTCAGTAATATAATCATCAGGACTTACGCATAAACACTACATTTAGTATAATTTATTTGGAATAACCCCTACAGATAACGTATAATATCAAATCCGGTAGCATCAATGTAATTATAGAAAGAGTGTAGGGAGGGTAGGAAGTGTGGGGAGATGAGTAAATAAGCTAGCATATTTGGTAATAACTGAAGATAGAACATTTTTTTATACCGAATTAAGGGGATTTGATATAATTCGACATTTTGCGTAAGTCCCAATCATAATAAATTAGAGCTAGACTTTCTTGTACTAAAATGTGTTGGAAAAAAGTACCATCTAGTAATAACGAGGCGATCGCCCTGCTTGTTGTTCTTCTCCATTTAACTTGATTACCATTTTATTTAACTAATTCTTGGAGTCCAGCTTTGTCTTTTTCTATCCATTCAATCTGAATTCTAAATTTTCAATTCTACAATATAGACGCAATGCCTCTTCAAGTAGACTAAAAGGTAATGGAGATAAAACTTGTGATTTGTCGATCGCTCTACTCCCACCAGTAGCAATCGCAAAAGCAATTAGTTGAGCATTAACTACATTTACCACCCAATATTCACTAAAGTTTAGTTTTTCATAGAGCATTCGCTTACTGCCAATATCATCAGCAAAAGACGTTTTTGCAATTTCAATTACTAGAGCGGGAGGTGGATAAACATCTATATCCACAATACGAAAAAATCATTTCTGCATTTTCACCAATGTAGAATGCTAGGTCTGGTTTTGCTTCTCCCTGAGCAATTTTATAGCATCAGATTTTATTGCTTAATCAAAGTCAAAATATTACTCTTGAGTTTTGACTTCAAAAAAAGGCTGTAAGATGTAATCAGATTTTATTGCTTAATCAAAGTCAAAATATAGCGCTACGCGCTAGGGAATAGGGAATAGGGAATAGGGAATAGTAGACTAATAAAGGGTTTTAGGATTTAGAAATGTCAAACACCTTAATGCGTAGCGCTATATTACTTTTGACTTTTGAATTTTGAATTTTGAATTTATAAAATGTTTACCAATTTTTTCATCAAAAGACCAGTATTTGCCTCAGTATGCTCCCTACTAATTATCCTAATCGGATTAGTGGGTTATACTCAGTTACCAGTACAAGAATTTCCTACCATTGACCCCCCAATTGTCAGTGTGCGAACTACCTACCCAGGAGCTAACCCAGAAGTAGTAGAAACAGAAGTAACAGAAATTCTAGAAGCAGAAATTAACGGCGTCGAAGGTGTCAAAACTTTGACATCCAGCACTAGGGAAGGTTCCAGTTCCATAAACGTTGAATTTGAACTTAGTCGCGATATAGAAGCAGCAGCTCAAGATGTTCGTAGTCGTGTCTCCCGCGCCATCAGAAGACTTCCCGATGAAGTTGATGCACCAGTAGTTTCTAAAAGAAGTAGCGATGAAGAAAGAATTATTTGGTTTGCTTTAACTGGGGAAAAATATTCACCATTAGAACTAAGCAACTATGCAGATAAATTTGTCAAAAATGTCTTAGAAACTGTTGATGGAGTGGGTAGCGTTTTTATCGGTGGCGAACGTCGTTACGCCATGCGACTATGGTTAAACCCTAGAAAAATGGCTGCCCGAAATATTACTGCTCTAGATGTCGAACAAGCTCTCAGACGACAAAATGTAGAAATTCCCAGTGGCAGAATAGAAGGAGAATCTACAGAATATCCGATTCGTACAGTTGGGCGTTTGCAAACCCCCGAAGCTTATGAAAACCTGATTATCAGACGAAATGATGATACTTCTCTGACAAGATTGAGAGATATTGGTAGAGCAGAAATTGGAGCCGAGAGCGATCGCACAATTGCCCGTTACAATGGCAAACCAGCAATAGGTTTGGGAATTAGTAGACTGTCTGGGGCAAATATTATAGAAGTTGCCACCGGTGTCAAAACTAAGATGGAAGAATTATCTAAAAATTTTCCAGAGGGAATGAAATACTACATCAGCGTTGACTACTCAACATTTGTAGAAATTGCCATCAAAGAAGTCTGGAAAAGTTTGCTATTAGCAGTTTGTTTAGTTGTCTTAGTTATCTATGTATTTCTGAGAGATTGGCGAGCAACTCTTATCCCCACCATTACTATCCCTGTTTCCCTCATTGGAGCTTTTGGGGTAATGTTTTTCATGGGATTTTCCATCAACACTCTCACCCTATTTGCTCTGACACTTTCAACAGGTTTGGTAGTAGATGACGCGATTGTAGTCTTAGAAAATATTGTTCGATATATTCAAGAGGAAGGCAAAACACCCATGCAAGCAGCAATATTAGGAGTGGGGGAAGTCGTATTTGCCGTCATTGCCACAACCGTTGTCTTAATTGCCGTATTCTTACCCGTAGCATTTTCTAGCGGGAGTGCCGGACAAATATTTAATGAATTTGCTCTGACTATTGCCGTGTCAGTAGTATTTTCCACCTTTGTTGCTTTGACATTAGCACCATCATTGTCAGGACGAATTCTCAAAAAACAGGAACCAAAAGAACAAAGAAATTTTCTCTCCCGTATACTTGCCATTCCCCTAGACTTATTTGATTATGCTCTCAGTCGCATCTCAGCAATATACGATCGCTCATTACGTCTATTGATGGGAATCAAACCATTAGTAATTTTAGGATTTGTCGTATCTTTTTGGGTAATAGTTTGGTTATTCCAACAATTGCCCCAAGGATTTTTGCCCACAGAAGACCGGGGACGGGTACTTGTCTCTGTAACTGCACCAGAAGGGGTAAGTCTTGAATATACTAACAATGCCATGCAACAAGTAGAAGATAAACTTGGTCAAGTACCAGAAATGAGAGGTTATTTCACTCTTACCGGATTCGGTAGAGTCGCTCAAGCTAACCGAGCTTTTGCTTTTACTAACCTCAAACCCTGGTCAGAACGTAAGAAACCGGAACAAGCACAACAAGAAGTTGTAAAACGGTTGTTTGGAGCATTTGCACCCATTACAGATGTACGAGTATTTCCAATTAATCCCAGTTCATTACCTGGTAGTGGCCGCAGTCGTCCGGTGCAGTTTGTTTTAGAGGGAAATGATTTTGAAGAGTTAGCGCAAATATCTCAAGAATTTAGCAATGAGGCGCAACAGTTACCCCAACTAGGCAATATTGACACAGACTTGAAAATTAATAAACCTCAGATAGCAGTCGAAATCAATCGTTCCCAAGCTGCTAATTTAGGGATCTCGGTAGACGATATTGCTCGGACATTACAAATTATGATGGGTGGGGAAGATATTACGAATTTTAACCAAGGAAATCAGCGTTATGATGTCATAGTGCGAGCTGACGATGAGTTTCGGAATAATCTGCAAGATATTGAGGATCTATATGTGCGAACCGAGCAAGGAGAGATGATACCTTTGAGTAATGTGGTGACTGTTAAAACAAGCACAACTCCTCCTGAGATTAACCATTTTAACCGCTTTCGTTCGGCAACTATTGAAGGAAGTCCGGCACCAGGAGTTAGTTTGGGTGATGCGTTACAAGCGTTATACGATTTGGCAGATAGAATTTTGCCTGATAATATAGGTACAGATTTAAAGGGTGAGTCTGCACAGTTTCGAGATGCTGGTCAAGCAACGGTATATATTTTTGGGTTGGCGTTGATTTTCATTTTTTTGACGTTAGCAGCTCAGTTTGAAAGTTATATCGATCCAGTTGTGATTTTGTTAGCGGTACCGTTGTCATTGTTGGGTGCTTTTGGAGCGTTGTGGTTAGCGCAGTTGGAGATTAATGTTTATAGTCGGATTGGGTTGATTATGTTAATTGGTTTAGCAACTAAGAATTCAATTTTGATTGTAGAATTTGCTAACCAATTGTTGGCAGAGGGAATGTCTATTACTAAGGCAGCAGTTGAGGCGTCGCGGTTGCGGTTTCGTCCGATTTTGATGACTGCATTTTCGACGGTTTTCGGAGTAATGCCGTTGGCCTTTGCTTCTGGTGCGGGTGCTGCTAGTCGGGTTTCCATCGGGATGTCGGTTATGGGTGGAATGTTGGTGTCTACAGTTTTGAGTTTGTATGTGGTGCCTGTGTTTTATGTGATGGCGAAAGGTTTGCAGTCGAATTTATTTGGTAAGTCTGCTCAAGATTTGGCAGAAGGTTATGAAATGAATGGAACGTTTGAGGGGAATGGTTATGTTAACGGTAATGGCAATGGCAACGGTTATGTTAATGGTAACGGTAAGGGGAAAGGTGGTTCTAGTGACAGCAAGGACGAGGATGTTGTAGAAAAAGTTAGACGAGGATAGTTTTTTTCAGAACTTACTCATAAACTGGGTTTATCAACGAAATTTAGTTTGAACAACAATAATCATGGTAATAAACCCGGTTCCTAGGCTTTGTTATAAGAAGATCCTTTCAACCGAATTAATTATCCATTCATTATCCATTATCCATTATTGAATCCATGCTATTCTAAATAATGAAAACACGATTGGAGGGGGCTAACAATGACAACAGAAACATCTCCCAAAACTGAGTTATCAACCGAAGTGACTCCTGACTGGGAACCACCCATGCCACCTACAGACTTAATTTTTGATGATGGAGAACTCTTGGAAAGCAAACGTCACCGTAT
>JBCDJM010000133.1:0-18633 GCA_038747755.1 Cyanobacteria bacterium P01_H01_bin.35 | reverse complement strand
TTGAAACAGGTTCTTGCCTGCTATATGCAGGATATTCACCCCAGTAAAAAAAATATCCGCCAGGAGCTTTTAACCATTTTAGCCAACTGGGCAAGACATTCTTCTCGAATCCACCATTTAATTTTGTAAAAAATTTAATTAAAAATGCCTCATGCTCTCTTTCTTTTTCAAAGTCTCGATAACTTTTTCCAAACTGATTTTGTAGGTTAGACAATATTTGCAAATCGCCCTTTGAAGCAATTATTTTGTCTCGAACTTCTTTATTATATTTCCAAATACCTAAATGATTCTCGTATATAATTTTGCTATCCACTAAAAACCATCCATATTCATGACCATATAACTCTTCATAGGGACACATAAAATTGTTGTAAAGCTCGTAAATCTTACCACTTTTACCGACTACACGCCAGTGGACTTTACCTATGAAAGGTGTATCCCACCAAGACATAGAGTAAGGAGTCCAGACTTTTCCATTCAGAGATAGAGATAAGATAAGTAAGTAAACAAGCCAATTGAGTGGAGAAAAAAGTGTAGTGCTTATACTATTGCTTAAATTGGAAATCAGAACAATTATCAAAGTATTGGTTAACGCATATTCCCAAAAACAAAGGCCGGTAGCAAAAAAAATCGCTATATTTAGAAGCGTGCAACCAGTCAACAGTAAAAGGCATATAGAAGAATTAACCATTAAAGCAAAAAGACCGCATTGAAGTATAATTGTACATGAGTTTATGATTTGATTATAATTTTTAATTCTATTAACAGTATTAACTGCGAGTCTTTCAGGTAAAAATTGTAACCATCCCCAATTATAGGCGGATATCATTAGATAATGAGTTTTGTTTTCAAGAATCCATGAATTCCATTTATTTCCTAGTTTTAATTTACTCACACCAGGAATAAAATAGTGCGATGCTTGTACGCATAACATTAATAGGATGAAAGGAACAAAAGTATCAGCAGAATCAATTTTTTCCACCAAAGTCAGATGTTTAACTACAACCAGCGCTCCCAAATAGGATACAAACATTTTTAGGATACGGATAGGCAGCATAGTATGGATTAACCATGCCTTGAAAAAGTGGATCGAGACAAAAAGATATGGAAGAAGCAAAATTGGATAAAAGTATAGGCTAATTGTTAAAATAATTAGCAATATTCTTTCTTTAATATTTTTTTCTTCAGCAACAACATCGTAATCCATTGTTATGCTTTTCCATGTAATTATTGCAGTTATTAAAAAAATAGTATTTCTCATCAATACTTGAAGTTTAATGATAGAAATATCTAGTTGATAACCGAACAAAAAGTCAATAACCTCTTTCACTTGGTATTCGAGCCAACCATTGATAAAACAGGTTGACAAACCCAAACTTTCTGCTGCGAGAACTAGATGAGTCGCAGAGATCATAGCCTCTTTAACTGCATATTCTCGAGTTTTGTCTCCCAGCCGTCCAAAAAAATGGGGTACGGCTTTTTTAAAGTATTTTATCTCCTCACCAGGGTAGGCTTTATTCTGTTTAGCCAGGTCTACCCTTAGTGTCAGATCTTTATTCCAGGCGTTGATGTCTGCGGCAAAAACAAATATTATCGGCGCGCTAGCAATAACTTCTTCGTTAAAGCATACCTGTGTCAATGCCGCTTTCTTTTCTGGATTTTGGATTAAAATAATTCGCCACGGTTGTAGATTTGAAGAACTAGGAGCAAGCACTGCAAGATTAATGAGCTGCCTTATTAGTGCGGGTTCGATTGGGTCTGGTTTAAAAGCTCTGATAGAGCGTCGTTGTTGGATTGTAGAAGGGACGTCTAATGGTGTATTTTTTTCCATTTTTTAACCTTTCGTCGAAAATAACGCTATATATATTTCTAGAATATATCAGGACTTACGCATGAGGTACAAAAAACTAGGATTTGAGGTTGCTTCCCTGTCAGTCACAATGACGAAAATACTTTGTAATGCGTAAGTCCTGTGTAGAAATTAAAATTTATTTTTTAGCTATTGTTTGGTATATATGACGCTAAGGTTATACTAAATCAGGTAGTATATCCTAATTCTATAGAACCCATTTAGTATTACAGATTGACGTACTTAAACAGCGAACTGCCGGCCACGCGAGTCCGCCCCGCTGCCGCACTCCACAACTCCAATGCTACATCCTCCAAACTTTGCCCGTTGGCTAGGAGCATCCGCGAAATCGCGCTAATCTTGCTGAAAGACCAAAACAAGCCCGCTTCAAGCAGATAAGGCTCATTGGTTTCTGCATGCACTCGGAAATCATACAGGGAGTAATCGCGACAGCCTAAAGCTATATGTGCCGTTGTCGCCGCATCGGCAAGTTTCTCGAATAACTCTGGCACCACATCAGCCGGACAAACTGGCTTGGCTGCCAAGTTTTCGAGTTGCTTGCTAGGAGTTCCGTCCGAACGGAGTTGTAACTTATCATTATGTAGAGTTCTAATGGGGCTGTCCTTCCCAAACAAGTACTCGATCGTCGGCAGTACCGATAACTTCCTACCTTGCTCTACTACTGCCACGCGCAACTCTCGTCCGGGTATGTAATCTTCTACCAACAAAGTCTCGTCATGTTCAAAGCCGACTTGCAATGCTTCTGCTACCTGAGTTTCATTCCAAACCAAAGTCACACCTAAAGAATTATCTTCCGAGTTTGGTTTCACTATAAATGGAGGTTCCATCGTTACGGTATCTCCCCGACGCAGCAGTTGTGCTTTGGCTACCCGGACGCCAGAAGCAGATACTACACTTTTGGTTTGAGCTTTGTTGGTTGCCAGAGCCGTACAACTGGATGGCGACCCCACCACGGGCAAGCCGAGTACATCCTCAAATAACGCCCGGTAACTGGTCATACCAGGAAAACAGAACATATGGGGTACTACTACATCGACTTCGGGTAGTTTGGCGATCGCCTCCTGAAACAACATTTTTTCCGATAGACTGTCTATAGACGTGCCTAATTGCCAAAAACCGTCGGGGTTTACCACTACATAGTAGCTCCTGACACCGATCGGTTGCACGACTTCTTTGGCGTAGATGATAGAAAGGTTGTAGTAAAATTTCGAGACGCGAGAACCTGCCAGGTGCAATACTCGCAATCTTGGCATTTTGGCTGATGATAAATCTTGATTTTGACTGTACCGATTATTTCTCATAGCTTAATCGCCTCCTCAAGTACCTGGTTACAGATGATAGATGAATTTCCAGGGGAGCGCTTAGATTTTAAAAAATTACTAAAGCAACAAGCGCACCTCCCAAGCCCTGATATATACCTGATATAGAATCCGGTTATATGATATATGTTTATAATTCTATAATTACTTCAAACTCCTCACACTCTCCACACTCCCAAGACTCCCCACACTTCCCACACTTCCCACCCCCAACTATACAATAAGTATTCAACCGGATTTGATATCAATCCAATTTTTTTACCACAGGGAACCTGCTGATACAGTTATATCCTCCATGGTAATACCCAATGCCTCATCACGACACAGAAAAGCAGCCAGTGCCCCAATTTCCTGTGGTTGTATAATTCTCTTCTGAGGATAGCTTTCCTTAATTTCTTCTAGATATTCAGTAGCAGTTCGACCTTCAATTTGGGAAAGTCGTCCGATCATTCCTTCCGCTAACTTAGTTTCTACCCAACCCGGACTAATTGAGTTACAAGATACTCCATGAGGTCCGCCTTCCAAAGCAACACAGCGAGTTAGCCCGAGAATTGCTGCTTTAGAAGTGCAGTAGGCAGCGTGAAGCGGAGCGCCTATTGAAGCAGAAGTCGAGGCAATATTAATAATACGACCCCATTTCCTTTCTATCATTCCTGGAAAACATAGCTTAGTAGTGCGATAGATACCGTTGAGGTTAATATCTATAACCTTATACCACTCTTCATCAGGATGATTGCACATTTGATGCTCATAAGCAATTCCAGCAGCATTGACAAGAATATCAATTTTGTCAAATGCGCTTATTGTAGCATCATAAAAAGCCTGAACTGATTCAGTTGAGGATACATCCAGATTCATCACTAGAGCTTTGACACCTTGTGACTCAATTTCAGCTTGGCATGAACTCGTGCTAGCAGAACGAGAACCGACTGCTACATTAGCTCCATTTTGAGCTAATGCAATAGCTATAGCTTTACCTATGCCAGATGTACCACCTGTTACTATTGCTATGCGATTTTGAAGAAATTTTGCTTGACTCATGTTTTCTTTTTTAAGCAAATAACTCTAGTATTACTACGCCTGCTACGATCATAGCAATTGACAGAACTGTTTTCAGACTTACTGATTCCTGAAATTTTACAATTCCTATAATGACAGTAGCAGTCGTTCCTAAACCCGACCAAGTTGCATAAGCAACACTAATATCGATTGTTTTCACAGCCAGCCCCAAACAATAGAAACATAAGCCATAAAATAAAAACAACAAAATGGATGGTAACTTTTTGCTAAAGCCCTCTGATAGCTTGAGACAAGTGCTGCCTGCTAACTCAAAACTGATTGATAATATTAAATAGAGCCAACCCCACATTTTTTCCTCTTGTTATGTCACTAGGAACCTTCTTCACTTACTTTAGTAAAGTTTAACGTAACTAACCCGATCGCTACCAAAGCCAATCCTACTATCTTAGCCCAAGTCAGTTGCTCGTGGAACCAGAGAAAACCTATAAGTGTTATTCCTACCGTTCCCACTCCTGACCAAACAGCATAAGCAAGGCCCAAATTTAATTTTTTCACAGCCACTGCAAAAAAAATGAAGCAAGTAGCATAGAATACAACAACAAAAATCGAAGGAATGAGATCGGTCAATCCATCCGAAAGTTTGAGACAAGTTGTACCTGCAATTTCCAGAAGAATTGCTAAACACATATAAAGCCAACTGATAATCATTTTTCCTTTTGGTTTAAATAGTTCTACTAGGTTCACAAGTAATAAGTAATACCTCTACCTGTTTGCTCCGCTAGAGGCGGAAAGTCAGAGGATTCAAAAAATGATGAATACGCAAGAATTTTTCTTCATGAATGAAGAGGCTTTAAACCAACATCAACGGGCTTGATTTTACTCCTTACTCCTTACTCATTACTCATTTCTCAAATAATGTTGGGAAAAACAACTCTTTCATATATTTAACTCTAGTAATTTTATTCAATCTGCAGTCGATGTTCGTAAAGTTTTTGGTAATAAGGCAAGCAATACTCGTAGGCTTGCTTTAAGCGATTGCACTCTTCAATTCTAACATTATCTTTTTTTTCCCTTTCTTTAAATCCTTGGCTAGATTGTAAGTGATCATGCCAAAAATCTTCACATATAAGGACTTCAGGGCGTTCTTTAGATTCCCATACTAACGCTTGGGGAATAAATGGGATTCTCACAGCATCACAATAAGCTTTAACTGTAGCCTCTGGTTTCCGTACTAAGTCATCAGAGTCAATAAGGGGAGGAACTTTTCCCATAAAAGCCTTGGTGAGTTCAAACAATTGGTAAAGTTCTGCATATCCAGTTTCACTAAAGCTAAAATCAGGCCAACCGACAAATAAAGAAGGAAGAGCTTTGGCAGGATGGCGAATAATAAAGGTGTGGTCAAAGTAGGATAAAAAGGTTTCATCGGCGCGATCGCTAATATAATGAGCCATATCTTTGATAAAGACAGGTTGGCTTTGGGCTTTAGCGATTAAGTCTTGAAATACAGGTTGAAAGTTATAAGCAGGATTAATCCTGGTCTCCATATAGCGATCTGATTTCCTTTCCTCGCTGTAGTAAAAATAATAACCAAAGGGTTCGTGAATAGCCATAAAGTCTCCTCTCTCCCGCATCATTGTTTCAAAAGCGGTGGAAGTTGAGCGCGGTGCTGCCCACAAAGCTAATATTTTCTTCATTTTTTTTGAATACTGCTAAGTTTCACTTAACCTATATCTCTTGATGAAACAACAAAAAAATCTCAAGAATAGAGGCGATCGCTTTCAGGCATTTTTCCCCATCTTTATTTTTGCAGAAAGTCCAACAATTCTACACCTTTACTCGTACACAGCGATCGCTTCTCCCAAAACATCCATTATTGGCTCTACACCCAACCCTGGAGCTTCTGGCGCAGAAGTCTTACCTCCTTTATTCCGCGCACCACCCGTAGCCGTGTCCACAGTTAACATTTGGTGGCACAACCAAGTAGCTCGTAAAAACATTCGTGGAGTTGCTTGGGCAAGATGCACTGCTCCCGTATCGGCGATGATACTACCCCCAGTCTCCTCTTGCTATATTTTATTGATATACAGCGATCGCTTCTCCCAAAACATTCATTATTGGCTCTACACCTAACCCTGGAGTTTCTGGTGCAGAAGTCTTACCTCCTTTATTCCGGGGACCACCTTTAGCTGTATCCACAGTTAACATTTCATGGCATAACCAAGTTGCTCGCAAGTGAGTTAGTGGGGTACTCTGAGCTAGATGAACCGATCCTGCATCTCCAATTACACTTCCCCCAGTAACTTCAATATTCATCCGAATTCCTGTTTCCACACAAAAATCTCGGATACGTCTGGCTTTGGTTAATCCTCCTACTCGACCAATTTTTAATCCAATAGCCTCACAAGCACGGTCAGCTTGAGCGCGAACAACATGACCATAAGCTTGAATACATTCATCTAAGATAATGGGATGATAAGTCAGTTTACGTAGTTGTAAACACTCTTCATAAGTTTCACAAGGCTGTTCAAAATACAAAATCGGTTCTTTTACCGAATTCATTACCCTCATACCTTCATCTACTAACCAAGCCCTATTCACATCAAAAGTTGCAGTTTCATTAGCAGGCAAATAAGCACCGATCGCTTGAATTCTCTCAATATCTAAAGCTACATCTGCTCCAATTTTACAGGTATGGATAGTCTCCCCTTTTTCTTGACCCCGCTTAATGGATGCAATCATTTCTTCTGGAGTACCTGTGGGAACAGAGTTTTGAATGGTTATTTCTTGGTCGAGACGACCGCCAAATAGTTCGCAAAGTGGTAGATTTGTTGCTTTACCGAGAATATCCCAACAAGCCATATCTAGAGCTGATTTAATGTAGGGATGACCGGGTAGAGCAGTATCCATCGTCCGATAAATAAAATCAATACGTCTGGGATCGAGTCCGATAAGTTGGGGGGCGAGTTCTTCAATTCCAGCTCTGACACCTCGTGGAAAAGCGGGTAAATAAGTGGAACCCCAAGGACATCCTTCTCCCCAACCCCGAATTCCTTCATCTGTATCCATCGCAATAATGGTGGAATCAAGTTTGTCAAAATACAACCTACCACCTGATAGTCGGTAAGGATGTTCTAGGGGTAAAGTTACTTGATAGACAGTAATCTTAGATATTTTCATAATTTTCTGAAAAATTTACACTGTTAAGTTAAAGAATAGAACAGGAGTGCAACAGCTACTTACTCAGATATAAATCTTTATATTGCTCAAAATTGTCTCTGCCTGTGATATGATCCCAAACTAAGTATCCTACTCTCAAAAGTCGGTTTCCTGAACTGAGGTCAAAAGATTTTCTGCCATGAAGAATGCGATTATTATTCATCAGTAAACAGTCTCCCTTCTCCAGACGCAAACAGTATTGGTAATCTGGATTTTTGAGATACTTAAAGAAGGTTGCATAAGCTTGATAAAACTCCTCCACCTGCTCGAAAGGAATATTCCAATTACTGGCATGGGAATGAGCAAAGCTAACGGCAACTAAATCTCCAGAATTATGCAACTTTAGAATAGGTGTACTTCTAGTATAAAAATACTGCCAGTTTTGATAAAATTGACGAAACTGGATCGGAGTTTCAGCTAATAATCGAAAGTAATGGGGATATTTTTCACCAAAGTCTTTAGCAACATGAAAACCATCTACTAAAATTGATTCTCCTCCTATAGATTCATTTTTAACCATGTAAAAGCAAGTTAGCAAATGAGGATAATCTCTGTTTGGGTAATCAGTGTGAGGAGTTAGAGTATGGCAAGTATCTCCTAAGTCGTTCGCTCCAGGTTTGTACTCGATGTCATAGAAAGCTCCTGCTTCAGTATGGAGCATTGGTCCAATAGAAGCTAGAAAATCCTGATGTTCTTGTGGAGTTAAGTCGTGGATTAAACTAAAACCAAATCTAAAAAGCCGATCTTTCCATCCTGGAGAAACCCCTACACTAGCATTTTCCTGCTCAGATAGATAGCTCTCCAGCAAAGTTCTATTCCACAAAACTTCTTTAGGATAGCGACTTTCTGCTTCTTTATGCTTGTCGTTGTGGTGATTTTGATTTTGATCGTAAGCATAAGTCATCAACCATTCAATGGGGAAGATGCTGCGATGTGGAGGATTTTCATCCCAGTCAATTATTAATTCCCGATCTGTTAACTCGACAGATTTTGGCTTTGGGATTTCTTTTCCTTCGCTGAAGTCATAGAGTTTCCCAAAAGACGTAGGATGGCGACTTTTTTCAGAAAGACAATTATCGCGCAACCAAATGTAGTGGAAGCGTTTGTTGTTAACTGTTACAAAAGAATCATTTTCCATCATTAGTAGTTAAAATAGTATATTGAGAACTTTTGTTATATACTTAGGGTTTTATACACAAAAAAGTGACAAATCCTAATCTAGCATTTATTATTTCTATTTGATAAAAACCAGTTTGAGTTAATAACTCTATATTTTCTTTTACAGAGAGCGGATTTAATACACCTTCTAATTGTTGTTTCTTGCGTTCGATTTCTTCATTACTTAATCCTTGATTTTGTTTAAAAATTATATATTGATTTTCAATTATTTGACTTTGAAGTGTTTTTTCTGTCAGGATAAATAATCCCTTACTAATTAGAGAATCAAAAATAGCTTTTAAGTATTCTTGTCTTTCTTGAATAAAATGAAGAGTCCAGTTACAAAGAATAGCATTGAAACTCATATTTTGAACAAATTTTTTGGTTTGAAATAGTCTGGACGGAAAGTCTTTGTCAAGTTTACTCAAGTTTTGATAAGCTACTTTTAACATTTCTGGAGAAGAATCTATCCCAAACAAATTTTTGAAGCCCTGTTTGTATAAATAAAACAATGTATTACCACTTGCACAGCCCACATCAATGATATATCCATCTTTAGGTACGTTATCTTTAAGTATATTAATTGTTAGCTCTATTACTTTCCAATAATCAGGTATATGTTTTTCCGCCTCATCAGTAAACCTATTAGCTATTTCAGCACCAAAAATCCACTCTTGCACATCATTAGAAATTTTTTCTGGATCTTCTTTATTTTTGTGCATATAAAAAATATTAAACCTATAATTTTAAGGTTATTATACTATTTCTCAATAACAATGTGTTGATATTAATTTTTATTATATCATTTCCAGTAAAACAATTATAATGAGGCTCGTAGTTTTGCTCGGTTGTGCATCAGCAAAGTGTGGGAAACGCCCTAGTAGGGCTGGGAAATCTAATTTAAAAGCACTGATATATAAAGGTTGAGCGCCTTTTTGGAGCGAAAAAAGTGCAAATTTTTCAGCCTTTAAGACCAAAAAGTTAGGACTTTGGGTAGACAAGTACAAAAAGATACAGGTACAATTATTCCTCATACTTTCGAGCTTCTCCCCACCCTCCCCACACTTCCCACACTTCCTTGATACACTACCTTTTGCTCTAGCCCTAATATAAACATTTGAGGGGCTAGAGCAAAACTACAAACAAAAAACTTCTTTTAACTACTCAGATGTGCCAGCATCTTTGTCATAACTGGAAGTTTCACTTTGCTGGCAAAATCAAAGGATTTAATCTTCTCTACAATCTCTCGATTAGGTTGATAAGTATCAGTATTATCGGATATCCAACAGGTTCCAACACTCCAACGAATCACATCCACTAATAACTCATCAGTTAATCCCATACCTCTCCCTAGATCGTTAGCTTCTCCTAAGACTAAGTAATTAATATAAGCCATAAAATCTGTGAGAGATTTAGCAATATCCATCAACTTCTCATCTTCTAATGGTTTCGGTGCTGCATATTCTAATTGATAGGGAAGAGGTTTAGTGCGCCCAAAACTATCAGTTGCTCTTTCTTCAGAATGAATGTAACTCCGATCTAAACCATAAGGAGAAGGAGCCGTAAAATCAGGTAACCGCAAATCTAAATTATTGTCTTCTTCAATTAATTTAGTCACTTTCACATGATTATCATGGGCATCATATTTTTGCCCCGCTTCTCGATATCTTTCTTCAACAATACGCCCTAACGGTAACGGAACATTTAATTCATCGGCTAATTTGACTGTTAAATCAGTATCTTTCACCGTAATTTCCAAAGAACAGGAATAATCATAACTGCCATCAAAAATAAAGGGACTTACTTGCTCTGTCACTACACTATTTCCTATGGAAGCTCGGATATAATCCCACATCCATAACAAGGGAATGCCATATATTTTGCAAATCATATAAACTTCCCCTAATACCAACATTTGTGAATAAAACAACAAGTTGGTTAACAATTTTACGGTTTGAGCTTCACCTATAGTCTTACTAACAAAAAAGGAAATTTTGCCGATCGTATCCAGGGTTTCTTTACTCAGATCGTACCCTTCCCGATCGCCACTAACATAGTAACTAACATTACAAAAATCTACACCCATGTGAGAGAGATTACTCACCGGAGATTCTAGACTAAAAAGTTCTTTCTTAGCAGCTTCTCCAGCAATATGTTGAGTATTATGGTAGTCAGTTGTGGAAAAATCCATCCAAGTTGCACCAGGTCTCATGCCTTCAACTGCTCCAGTTTCCCCTAACATATTTTCTAATACATGATGGGGTAAGGGTAAATTGGTAATCACCAGATCCGCTCCTTGGGCAGCTTCCTTGGGACTATCTTTCCAAACTGCTCCTTTGGCAATAACTGTTTTTGCTGCTTCTGGATACTTATCATAAACTTGAACTTCATACCCATCCTCTAACAGTTTGTAGATGTTTTGTTTGCCCATCGCACCGGTGCCGATGTAAGCAACTTTCTGTTTAGCCATAATTTCTTCTGAGATTTTAATCTATATAATTAGTATACTTGTTTGATGATCGGTTTAATTATGAAAAACTTATAATTTTCAGGAAATCTCCGAATTGATTCTGAACTTGATGAAAATAATTTTCTACAGATTTACCACTCTTTTGTAATGGTATCAATATTTGCAGTATGGATAGTTATTATGGCGTAATCACAACTTTACCAAAAAAGCCTTTACTTTGAAAAAATTTCTGAGCTTCTTTAATTTCACTGAGGGGAAAAACTTTAGCTACTTGAGGTTTCAATAAACCTTTTCCAATATACTGAAGCAAGTTCTGAAACACTTGAGGTTCAAAGCGAGTTGCCCCGATCATTTCTGTATCTTTGTAAATCAAATCTCGCAAGTCTAGTTCAGCTATAGGAGAAGCGATCGCTCCTGCTGTCACATACCGCCCCCCAATACTCAGCGCTTTAAAAATTATCTCAAAATATTCTCCGCCTACCACATCTAAGGAAACAGTAATTTGATGCTTTGCCAAATTTGATGCTAACTCATCATTCCGAGGATAAATATAATCAGCACCTAATTCCTTGACTAAATGTTCTTTATTTTTGCCGACTATGGCAATAACTTTTGCTCCTCTAATTTTAGCTAACTGAACAGCAGAACTCCCAACACCGCCAGAAGCACCCATAATTACAACAGTATCTCGATCGCTAACTCTTCCTTTCGTCAAGAGATTTTCAGCAGTAGAATAAGAACAAGGTACGGTTGCTAGCTCCACATCTGACAGGGATGAATTAATCAGACAAACATTGGTAGCAGGAATAGCAACATATTCGGCAAAACCGCCATTTAATTCACTGCCTACATATTTATATTTTTCCAGATTTTCTCCTCGAATCCACGGATCAACAATTACCCTTTGATTGAGAAATTTAAGTTCAACATCCGCCCCTATTTCTGCAACTTCACCGACAATATCTGCACCCTGAATTCTCGGAAATTGTATCCCAGTCTGAGACCAACCGGTAGATTTTTCCTCATCATTTTTCTTGGCATCCTGAAGAATTTCTTGAAACCCTTCATCTGCAGCATACCATCCCGTACGAGTATTTATATCTGTATTATTGACAGAACAAGCACCCACTTTAATTAAAACTTCTCCCTCCTGGGGAATAGGTTTTGCTACTTGGGTATATTCTAATTTTTCCAGTCCCCCATACCCAGTTAGCAGAACTGCATTCATTAATTGTGTCATAATTGCTGTATTATTTGTAGCTGACTAAAAATTTGCCATCAATAATCTGATATCCTTGCTTAAATCCTGCATCAATCAGTGCTTGATTTGTCTGTTCTCCATCAAAAACATAAAAACGGCAAAATTGTTTGCTCTTTACTTCTCCATTAGCTTCAGAAAACACATACGACTTATCAAGATAATTTCCCTCTTTCTTGATTTTCTGCTCATAAAAAATCTCATCTTTGATTTGCTTTTTATAGTTGGTATGACTTCCCTGAATTCCTAATGCTAAAAATCCACCTTCATCTAACTGAATGTGTAACTTTTTCAGGAACTGCTTATTTTTTTCTGGATCGGTTATGTGGCTATAAATTCTATATTCTTCATCTTCTTCCACTACGCAAATAACACCTCCAGTTGAAATTATCGCTTCAAACTTTTCCTCAGTTTCAAATTCTGTAATATCTTCACAAATTAACTTAACATCTGAATTTATTAATCTCTCCTTAGCAATTTCCAACATTCGGGGAGAAAAATCAACACCAACAATCTGATAGTTTGCCAAAGAAAGCATTTTTTCAGTAAGTAATCCAGTTCCTACACCAATATCTAAAACTTTTCTTCTAGCACCAAGTAAATTGTACAAGGTATTACTAAGAGAATCAAAGTTAAAATATCCACTTGTCAATAGATTGTCATAATAATTTGCTATCTCAACATATTCGTTAATCATTAGACATCTCCGAAAAAGATATAGACTTTTTGTAAAAATAGGGAACAGGGAACAGGGAAAATATTTTGACTGAAAAGGCAGGAAAAATGATGTTTTTAGTAAATTTTACAACTCTAGTTTATAGTAAAAAAGGGCAAATTTATTTTCATTATAATATCTATCGCTATACATCAATCCGCAACCGATGTTCATAAAGTTTTTGGTAATAAGGTAAACAATACTCGTATGCTTGTTTTAAGTGAGCGTTATCTTCTATCCTCGCATAATTTCTTTGCTTACGTTCATGGAAATACGAACTCGACAGCGCATAAGTATGCCATCCCCCCTCCCATTCATTGATTTGAGTTTGAGACTCAGCTTTCCATTCTAAAGCTTCTTTAATGAACGGTATACCTACAGCATGGCAATAAGCTTTTACAGTTACTTCAGGTTTTTGTACTAAATCGTCCGAATCAATTAAGATTGGTACTTTTCCAGTTATTTCCTTAACCTGATGAAATAACTTATAGACTCCTTCATATCCAGTTTCTTTTAAAGTAAAATCAGAGCGCAACTCAAACAGCGATGGGAGCATTTTGACTGGGTTTCTAATCAGAAAAGTATTCTGAAAATGAGATAAAAACTCTTGGTTAGCTATATGTGTAACATAGTAGCTCAAGTCTTTAATAAAAACTGGTTGCTTTTCAGTTTCTTGCTTTAACTTTTCCAAAATAGAACTAAAATTATATTCAGCCTTTGGCTCTATGTCTGGGTAACGAGTAGTATTACAACGCTCTTTGCTGTAGTAATAAGATAGCCCAAAAGGTTCGTCATGTACCCCAAAATCACCCCGTTCCTGCATCATGCACTCAAATGCAGTGGAAGTAGCTCGTGGTGTTGTCCACAATGCTAATATTTTTTCCATTTTTTATAATCCACCTCAAGCAATTTTATAGCAATTCTTTAATCTGTGAGGTATGGATATTCGATTTTCCCTAGTCCTTAAAAAGTAAAAAGTGGTAACTTCAAACTAACCTTTTTTAGGTGGGATAATGAGGGATTGTAGATGCACCTCATTCAACAGAAAATGCTATATCTAAAATAGGAGAATCGCATTTTGGCATTTTTCTGTGGTATTTTAAGTTGCGATTCACTACCTTTTTTTCAAAAGACAAAAAGCCTTTCTTTTCTTAGACTAATTCTTTCGCTCTACCTGCCCCTTTGCGAGTTTCCCAAATCGACTCAAAATTATTCAGCATTACTTCCTGATAAGCAATTTTTTCCTCAGTGCCAAAGGGTTCGATTATTGCATCAATATTCGGATAAACAAACAATGGTATTGAAATCCGAGTCGAATCAGGATTATTATGAATTACTTCATGGGGAGTGCTGACAAATAAGCCATTTGTCCATGTTTGTAACATATCCCCTAAGTTAATTACAAACGCATCTTCCTGACAAGGAGCATCTATCCATTCATCTTTAGTATGAACTCTCAAAGAAGGTTGAGGAAAATATTCTTGAATTAAAACTGTAAATATTCCGTTATCGGTATGTTTTCCGGCTTTCCCCATCCCTGCTGGATAATAAATGGTGCGATGAATTAAGACTGGATCTGTAAAAAAGCGATCGAACCAATTTGCTTCTAATCCTAAAGCTAAGGCTAATCCATTTAATAATCTAGGAGCTACTTTTGTCATTATTTCATTTTGTAGCTGAAAATGAGAACTGGCAAAACCTGGGGCTACGCTATTGTTGGGAATAACATTTGGACCTGTAAATGGTTTATCGGATAGAGGTTTCTCTACACCTAAATCGAAAATTTCTTTAGGATCTGCTTGTACTCCATCCAGAAATTCTCCATACAAAGGAGAGTAACCTCTACAAGTTTTAGGATAAACTTTTTGGAGTTCTTGACGATAGTTTAGTTTCACCTCTTCAGGTAGTTCAAAAAATTTCCGCGATGCCTCAATAGTTTGATTGATTATTTCTGGGGAAACTCCATGTTCTTTAAGATAGAAAAAACCATGTTCGTAGCAGACATCGTACAATTTTTTAATTTCTTCAGGGCTAGCTTTTTCTAATTCTGATAAGGAGATAATTGGCAGAGTTTTCATGGCATCAATACCTAATATAGTTTAATTTCCTATCTAAATTTCCGCAATCAAAACCATAGAGTTAGCTAATTTTTGCTTGACTCCATATACTAGAAAATAGTTAAGATTTTGGTAAAACCTAGGGAGTTGATTCTATCAGGTTTTCTGTTTAACTCTGTTTACCCTATAGAGAAATAAAAAGGGCTATCTTAATAATACTAAGACTAATTAAAAACAGTACCCAAGCGACACTTTTAATAACCTCCTATTCATAGATAGAAGTATAGTAGTGCTGCATAATTTTTCGAGGGTGAAAAAATTATCAGAATCAACATCCTAGGTAACACTAGCTGCACCCGATCGCCTAAAGCATTCTGAGCTTTTACTCTTCGCTCACAGCAGCTTTAATTAACAAACTGCAAAAGCCCAATAATGCGCCCCTTCTTCCGCAATATATGGACTATCTTTGACATGATTAACCAATTTGACTTTACCTTCTTGTTGGTAGCGATCGCAAACCTCTTGGAAATTAGTGCTATCGTAATAGCTCTTGCGGGTACTTACTACTACCCATCCACCAGGTTTGGTAATGCGGATTAATTCTAACAAAGCAGTTGGAGGCACATGACCTAAAGTAAATACCCCGCAGCAAACTGTAGCATCATACTGATTGTCCTCATAAGCTTCATTTATCTGAGTGAGGTCAATTCCACTTTCCAGAACATTATAAGCACCTGTCGAACGGGCTTTTTCTACCATTCCTGGGGACAGATCGCATCCATCTACATTTTGATAACCTTTGTGCTTGAGGACTATACCCACTAAACCTGTACCACACCCTGCATCCAGGATTTGTATATTTTTATTACTAGCATCTATTGCTTTCAACCCATTATCGCTCTTGAGAGTTGCCAAGAAATTAGCAATGAACTTATGACCTGTATACTCTTCATTGGACACATCGCTATCATAGTCAGTTGCCCATTGATCGTAATATTCTTGTATCTTTTCGGGATCACCTGATAGGACATGAGCTCCTTTAATGGCATCAAAACTATCCTTGTATTTAGTTGTTACTGCTTGAGTCATAATCTTTATTGTTCTAAACTACTTTTTTTCCTTGTTACGACTTTTTCCTAGCTTCTGTTGTTAAAAACAACATTCTGCTAGAAGCGTTGAGGTAATATTAAGTGTTCGAGCCTTAATTAAACTGCTCTCCCTCAAAAAAATTCAAGCTTCCTTAAGCTAAATGTTTAACTTATCCTAAAATTGACACCATTTTTGTTGTTATGTATGGTATCTTTTTACTCTTGTGTAAATCAATCTGGTGAATTTTGGCTATTCTGGCAATATTTGGTTGATAACCTAATTCGTTATCGAAAATCTAAGACCATATTACCACTATATCAATAAATAATAATATTTCTCTATATTAAATAATAATATTTCTCTGTAGCGCCTTTGTTTATTCCTTCAATCGAAACATTTTTGCCAGAAATATTTTCTGAGGGCAAACAGACAATTAGTACCCGACAGTCTCTAGTTACTTCTTTTGGGTAATCTTCCCCTATTCTTCCTGATGCTACCACTGTTTCTTTCTCGTTATACTTATTCTGAACTTTGAGCGTGTAGCCTTTCTCAAGTAGTTTGAATCTCATTGGCCGACTCATTGTTTCTGTTTCAATGAATAAATCTTTAGTTTTATTTGTCATCAAAAATCTTTCTTGCTAAAGGTACAAAGAGTCCTATAATTTCAACATTAGTTGAGAAAGTAATTATAGTCAACAGTTAACTTTTGGCTTAATCCCTGAGAAATGGGAAGAAACTCTAGAATTAAGCCAGTTGAGTTTCTATCCCTAACATTTTTGGTGTTATAAGTCAGTTTTTGCTAGTTTTATGCTATCACTAATTCTAATTTCTACCTTTTGGCCCTAAACCTATTGCACCTGCATAGACGGCGCGATCGCCCAATTCATCCTCAATGCGCAACAATCGATTATATTTGGCCACCCGTTCACTACGACAGAGGGAACCAGTTTTAATCTGACCTGCGCGAGTTCCTACTGCTAAATCTGCAATAGTTGTGTCTTCTGTTTCACCCGAACGGTGACTGATAACTGAGCGATGACCATTACGAGTAGCTAAGTCAATAGTTTCTAGAGTTTCAGTCAAGGAACCTATTTGGTTGAGTTTAATTAAAATTGAATTCCCGGCTCCCATATCTATACCTTTTTGGAGGCGAGAAGCATTGGTAACAAATAAGTCATCTCCTACTAATTGGATTTTGCTACCTAACTTTTGAGTTAGCTGCACCCAACTTTCCCAATCTTCTTCATGTAAACCATCTTCTATGGACACAATAGGATATTGATCGACTAAGCTAGCTAAATAATCAATCAACTCAGTGGGAGAATGAGTTGCTCCGTCATAAGTGTAGTTACCATCTTTATAAAATTCGCTAGCAGCTACGTCTAATGCTAAGGCAATTTGTTCTCCAGGTTTGTAACCAGCTTTTTCAATAGCTGCAATTAATATATCTAATGCTTCTTGGTTAGAGCCTAAGTTGGGAGCATAACCACCTTCGTCTCCTACTCCACCTAATAAACCTTTATCTTTTAAAACTCCACTGAGAGTGGCAAATACTTCTGCTCCCCAACGCAATGCTTCTTTAAATGAGGCTGCACCTACAGGTACAATCATAAATTCTTGAATGTCTACGTTATTGGCAGCGTGGGCACCGCCATTAATAACATTCATTAGGGGTACTGGAAGTAAACTGGCTTGAGGGCCACCTAAATAGCGATATAATGGCATACCAACAGAGTTAGCTGCTGCTTTAGCTGTTGCTAGGGAGACGGCTAGGATAGCGTTTGCTCCTAAGTTGCTTTTGTTGGGAGAGCCGTCTATTTCGATCATTTTGCTGTCAACTAAGGTTTGGTTGAGAGCATTGATTTTGACTAGGGTGGGGGTAATTTTTTCTTCTACGTTTTTGACTGCTGTGAGTACCCCTTTGCCACTGTAGCGTCCCTTATCTCCATCTCGAAGTTCGTGGGCTTCAAAGCTGCCTGTTGATGCGCCACTCGGTACTTGGGCTAATCCCATAATCCCATTGGCTAGGTGGATTTCTGCTTCCACCGTTGGACGACCACGAGAATCCAGAATTTCTCTAGCGTGGATTGATTCAATAGCTGTGTCCATATTTTTAATTCCTTATATTGTCAACTTTAATGGCATTGGCTAAATTTAAGTGCTAGTTATGGTTGACTAGGATTCCAGAATTTTATCGTTTCTGGAGCGATCAACATAATTAGGTCGCACAGCCCCGCCTTGATTAGCAACATCTTTTTCCAGGGTTCCTTGAAATCCCTGTTACAAAAACAACTTCTAACTTCTGACTTCATTCAGGGGAGTTGTATTTTTGGACCATAATTAGCAATCTTTAGCCATTCCACTGACAGAATAAGGGTTAATTTTGCTTTTTAGCTAGAGATCAAAAATGTTTAATAATTTTATTGGTTATTTTTCTGAGATTTTGATACCACTGATAAGA
>JBCDJM010000132.1:0-18694 GCA_038747755.1 Cyanobacteria bacterium P01_H01_bin.35 | reverse complement strand
AGTCGGACGAAAAAAATGGAAGCGTGAAAGTGGCTACCATCGACGCTCCCTATCAGAAACCACAATGTTTAGGCTTAAAGTGGTCTTTGGAGGGAAGTTGCGACGAGGAAAATTCGACAATCAAGCAGTGGAGTTGTTTATGCAATGTGCCATGCTTAACCGAATGATTCAAATAGGTAAACCCAAAAGCTACAAAGTTGAAATCTAGTTAACTCAACTCAGGGGAGTTTCGCGATATAGCTGCCGCACTTGCTCCGCCAACGCCACTTTCATGCAACAAAGCCCTTTTCACCCCTACAATATCTGCGACAAAAATTTCCGGGTACGCTCTTCTTTCGGGTTTTGGAAAAATTCCTCTGGGGTTGCCTCCTCTACCAATAAACCATCCGCCATCAACACAATTCTATCTGCTACCTCCCTTGCAAACCCTACCTCGTGAGTCACAACTACCATCGTCATTCCCGAATCTGCTAAACTGCGCATAACATCCAAAACTTCCCGCACCATCTCCGGATCTAATGCTGAAGTCGGTTCGTCAAATAACATAATTTTCGGCTGCATCGCTAAAGCACGAGCGATCGCTACTCTCTGTTGCTGACCTCCGGAAAGTTGACCGGGAAATTTTTTTGCTTGTTCTAAAATACCTACTCTTTCCAAAAGTTGCATTGCCACTTCTTCCGCCTTAACTTTTGGCCATCGGCGCACCCAGATCGGAGCTAAGGTAACATTTTGCAAAACTGTTAAGTGAGGGAATAAATTAAACTGCTGAAATACCATCCCTACTTCTTGTCTAATAGTTTCAATATTTTTCAAGTCGTGGGATAAACTGATGCCGTCTATAATAATGCTACCTTTTTGAAATTCTTCTAAAGCATTAAAAGTACGAATAAAAGTAGATTTACCAGAGCCACTTGGCCCCATAATTACTACCACTTCCCCACGTTTTACTGTGAGACTTACTCCACGGAGAACATGAAAATTATTGCCATACCATTTCTGGACATCTGTGGCAATAATTCCTATATTGGCATCTATTGGTGTTTCAGTTTTGTTTGTTTCTGTTTGTGTCATTTTCTTCTTTAGGGAATAGCTATTAGTATTAAATCAAATAAGGTTATAATATTTTTTCGCCATCTTCAATGGGATTAAATCATTTTTTCTGTTAACTTTTAGTAATTATTAAACTTCATAGTTAAATTCTACTTGGCTCTGCTTAATTACTTCTTCTAATATATTACTTAAATATCCTATTTCTACACTCTGGTAAAAACGTTCTATAATAGTTGGCAAATTTATGATTTCTTCTATGCAATTCATATATTTCTCGACTATTAGAGAAACAGAGTATTGCTTCTGTGCATTTTTTCTGATTTTTTCCAGTAATTTATCCGTACTTTCAGTAGATTTGATTACAAAAGTTATAGGATATTTTTCTATTTTATCAATATCTAAAAAAAACTTTTTGAAATCCGTTGTTTCTGTAACCTGAAAAAATCTACCTAATGGCTTCATTACAAAATCTATGCCCCCATCATTAGCATTAGTTCGCCCTGTTTTGTATAATTTTAAATTTTCTTGTTGTATATCTTCTAGATCAAAACCAAAAAACACAGTCTGTTCGTGGTAATAATATTTCAAAATACTATAGCTAAGAATTTCAAACAATCTTGCATCTACATTTGGCTGTAAAAGTGTAACAATAACATCAACAGCTTCATTTTGATTGACTTCTGTTAATTGACTTATTTGCTGGCAAGATTGAATGAAGTCTTCAAAAGCATTTGTTTTTCTCGAAATATACAGCTCAATTATTTGAATAATGATTTTAGCCAGATTATAAGTTTCTTCTTCAATTACACAAGTTAGCAAATTTTCATTGAACCAATACCTATTGTTTGAAGGTTCTCTGATAACCGGAACATAATCACAAGTCGGGAAATATTTTTTAAATTCTTGGTTTAATCTATGGTTCAAAGCATGGTTTTGTAATTTTTGACCAAAAGGTAACTCCCTTTGTCTGCGTAAAAGTTCAGAATACTTACTACCTTCATAGGAAATATATCTACCACTTTCATCAAATCCCTTTTTCACATAATCTTCAACTAAAACATAAATAGCATATAGGTTTCCAAAAGAACTTCTAGCTTTAGATCCTCGATTAGCAGATCTAGTTTTCAAATTAATATATTGTAAAATAGGAGAAATTGAGTATATTAATTCTGATTTATTTCCATAAGTATCTCTCAGAGTATTTTTGATTACTTTTGTAAATTCATGTTCCATCTAATCACCTATATTTAGGTCTAAAGTTAATTGAACATCTTGATTATTTAAAATAGTATGATTACTTTGAGCTTCAGAAACAAAATTCAATCTTTCTAATCCTAATTTTACATATTCTTCCTCTATTTCTATACTGATAGATTTCCTTCCCAATCTTTGAGCGACTACAGAAGTGGTGAAAGTTCCAGCAAATAAATCTAGAATTAAATCGCCAGGATAACTACTTGCTTTAATAATTCTTTCTAATAAAGCTTCTGGTTTTTGAGTTGGATGATTTCTATACTCAGCCATTTTATATCTCACTCTTGGAATATACCAAACATTTCCCGGCACTTTTTTAGAATTATAAACCGTTGGATTTGGTTTCCGATAATCAATCAATTTACGCACTGCACCTGTTTTAGCTTCAATCTTTATTTCTTCAGAATTAAATGTGTAATTATTTTTATCTTTTACCCCAAATAAAATTGGTTCATATAAAGAACCAAAATATTTTTTTGCCTGAACTCCCGAACTATCATAATACCAGACAATTCGGGAAAGAATAGTAACTTTATGTCTTAAATAAATATCTATATATGGCATATATTGTGTTGCTGCCATAATGTAAATACTGCCTGTATTTTTTAATTTCCTCATACATAAATCTAGCCATTCATAACACCATTTTATATACTCATCATCAGAATCCCATTTTTTTTGTTTACCATTAAATTTCTTACCAATATTATAGGGAGGGTCAGCAAATATTAGGTCAATACTACCGTCTTTTACGCAATCATCCAAAACAGAAATTACATCTCCCAAAATAATTTTGTGTTCTGCAAATTTATTAACTTTCATTTCACTTTGACAAAACAGTTTTTTTCACAAATGATTTAGGTTTAGCAAATAATCAATGAGTAGTATTTAATTTTTTTTCCAACTGCCGACTACCGACTGACATGGCATAACAAATAATCCAAAAAATTATCCCATCAAATAAATAAACTTCGGCATAATCTCCTAAAAATTGGGGTTGAGCTAAAACCGAACGACTAATACCTAATAATTCTACTAATCCTACAATTGATAATAGAGTTGTATCCTGAAATAGACTAATAAATTGACCGACAATTGATGGAATAGCAACTTTTAAAGCTTGAGGTAAAACAATCAATCCTAAACTCAACGGAGTATTTAAACCTAATGCTTTTGCAGCTTCATTTTGACCTCTAGGTACAGATTGTAAACCACCTCTAACATTTTCTGCTAAATAAGCGGAACTAAATAAAGTTAATCCTAAAATTGCCCGTAAAATTCTGTCAGGTCGCATTCCATCTGGCAAAAATAGGGGAATCATTATTTGCCCCATAAATAGAATTGAAATTAAAGGTAATCCCCTAATTATTTCAATATAACCAATAGAAAATATTCTAATTACTGGCAATTTACTTTGTCTACCTAAAGCTAATAAAACTCCTAATGGAAAAGATAAAAAAATGCTAACTACAGCCATTAATATAGTTAGCATTAAACCACCCCAGTCATTTGTAGATACAGATTTTAATCCTAACCCACCTCCGATTAACCAGATAATTAATATAAAAGCAATAAACCAGGAAAAAGACAAAAATTTACCTAATTTGCTATTTTGTCTGACTAATTTTTTTCCTATCCAAGCCGTACCAATAACTAAAATTACCATTCCTACTAATAATAGTTTAAATGGTATAGCTACAGGAATCAATAATAAAATAGCAGGTAAAATAGCGATAAAAATCAATACTGGTAATGTAAATAATGTCGGTGATTTTCTGGCAATAACTCCCCAAGAAAAACCTGAAAAACTATAAATTATGCCGACTATTAACCAGATGCGCCAATATTGGTCTCTAGGATATCTACCCACCATTAATAATGGCAAGTTAACTTTTATAACCTCCCATTCTGCTTCTGTTGTTGCCCAGGAAATAAAGTTGGTTATTGACCAAAAAATTAAGCTAAATAATATTAGAGTGAGTAAGGTGTTGTACCAGGTACTAAAAAAATTCTTCCTCAGCCATTCTATGGAATTATTTTCCTGAAATGGTGGAATAGAAGATTTATTTGTATTTATTGTTTTCATAGCGTTATTGGTAATAGGTAAAAGTCATAAAATATTATATTTATTAATAATCAATATAGCAGATTTCACTAAGCGTGAGGTACACCTGCGCGAGCTTTCCGGCTCCCATTGATAAAATTTAATTATCAATATCTGTACCTCACTAGCTTGGGAAATGCTATACAACAATTATAGTTTTTTGTTGACAGGATTTATCTTAGAAATCCTAATTTTTTTCGATACTTATGTTAACTCTAACTAAGTGGGTTACATCATTGGGGGGCGGGTTTATCTAAACTAAGTAAGTCGGCTCAGAAAAACATAAGTATATTTAGTTTTGTAAACAAGCTTGAATTCCAACTAAATCCCCTTTTTGAGTTAAGTTTACATTCTGTTGCATAGTTTGGTTTATTTCCGCCAACCTACTTAAATGTGAAAACTCGTTAACTTAACTGAGAAACCCGCCCTTACTATTGTTAACCATAGCTACTATAATAAGAAAATTTTTTAGTTTATTAACTCAACTTTTAGCAAGATTTTAAAAGTGTTTATACCAAATTAAAATAAGATAGTTACACTAAATATCTAACCAAAACTGTTAGTAAATTTGCTCCCAAATTCGGGAGTAAAAATTAAATTAGACCTTAGTTGAAAACTATTTATTATGGTTATCAGACTATTTTAAGTCAAAAATAGAAAATTTTTAATGAGAGTAAAAATAAATATTAAAATTCTTACCTCCTGAATTCTGCCTCCTGACACCTGACTCCTCAAAACAAGCACACTGTAGCAAGATTTTATGAAATTGGTATTATTCTGACTCCTGACTCCTGACTCCGACTAATATTATCTTTCTGTTAATTGAACACTTTTATTTAAAAAGTTCATACACAATGAAATTGTCAAATTTATCGAAAGATAAACTACCATTAAAATGATAAAGACTTCAATTGGGCGACCTGATTGATTATAAGTAGTATTAGCCACAGCATATAAATCTGGATAACCAATAGCTATTGCTAAACTAGAATTTTTAGCTAAGTTCATATATTGACTATTTAATGACGGAATCATAACTCTTAATGCTTGGGGAAAAATTACCAATCTCATTACTAAACCAGACTTTAATCCTAAAGACTTACCTGCTTCCCATTGCCCTTTCGGTACTGCTTGAATCCCAGAACGAACAATTTCAGCAATAAAAGCACCTGTATAAAATACTAATCCTACCAGTAAAGCTGAAAGTTCTAATGTTAAATTTAATCCCCCTTCTGTACCTCCTGTTTCTGTTGCTATAGGTGCTTGCCAACCCAATCCAAATATAATAATAAATACTGCAATAATTCCCATACTAATTAAAGCAATAATTTGTGGTTGACCAGATGCTGCTTTTTCTGTCATTAATTTATTCCGCCATTGCCAAATAAATATGGCAGCGATCGCTCCTACAACTAAGACTATTAACCATAACCAAACATTCAAAGTATTTTCCGGCCAAGGAATAGCTATTCCTCGTTTACTCATAAATATTGGTCCGGGTAATTCTAATTTTTCTTGTGGTTTAGGTAGAGTAAAGAAAACTGCAAAATACCAGAAAAATAATTGCAATAATAAAGGAGTATTTCTGACAACTTCCACATAAACTCGATTCAAATTCCGCAGTAACCAATTCTCAGAAAAACTAGCAATTCCTGCCAATATTCCGACTATTGTTGTGAAGAAAATTCCTAAAATCATTACTCGTATAGAATTAACTAAACCTGCTAATAATACTTGAGTATAAGGGTCTTTTGGTTGGTAAGGAATTAAGCTTTCACTAATACTAAATCCTGCTTCATTATCTAGGAAACTGAAGCCAAACTTTGTACCTTGTTGTGCTAAATTACGGCTGAGGTTGCTAATCATTATAGCTACAACCACAACAAAAATTAATATGGCAAAAACTTGTAAAGCAATACGCCAAAATCTCTCATCTCGCCATAGAGGAGCTTTTTTATTTTTATCGTCAATCATAATTTTAGGGAATAGGGAGTAGGGAGTAGGGAGTAGGGGAATAGAAGATATAGAAACCTATAATAATCGAAGCAAAAATTAGGACATTTATAAGTGCCCAAACTTAGTTATAGATATTCTGACTTTTGAATTGTGACTTTTGAATTTTGAATTTATAAAGACTTGGGAAATTGATTGACACTCCCCGCTCTAAAGAGACGGGGATTCTTAAGAAGTCCAAAATCGAACTCTTAAAGGCGTTGTCAATGCGCCTCTACTTAGTTGGCTTAAGTTCAAGTTAAGCCTTCCAGATACTTTTCTTAAAATATTTGCTGCACCATTGCAATCAGCATTAATTAAATAGCCCGCAGCAGAACGATATAAACCTCGTTGAATGCGTTTTCCTGATGGTTCCCAGTTGTCGGGTTTTTCACCGTAGGTTGGGAGAAGATCATCATCTAAGAAACTAGCTTTCGAGGTATAAGACTCTTCAGTTTCTAAAAATTGAAGCCCATATAAATCACCAAGTTCCTCGATTCTTTTTTTGAGCCTTGCCGTAGGGATTTGTACAAACTTTTGATTCGTTTTCGTCCCTAAATCAATTGATTGTTTTTGACCCTTGTTCCATCCAAAAATGATTGTACCGATTCCATGTTTAAGGCAATGGTTGATGATTAATCGCGCTGTTTTGTTAACAGCATCACGCATCTGACGATTGCGCTTTTCAGTGATGCGAGCTAATCTTTTAGACCAGAAACCTTGTGGTTTATTTTCCTTGAGAAGAGCTATTCGTTTGTTGTACCACTGGTTTTTAGATTTCAAATGTTTGCCATTAACAATAAAGCTGTGCCCTAGAGTATCCACACAAGTTAACCAGTTGTCTAAACCGTGGTCAATAGAGAGTGCTTGGTTGGGGTCTAGTTTAATTGGTTGAGGCTTGATTTCATAGACAAACTCGACATAAAAACAGCCGTGACGAGGTAAAATCCTAATCTCTTTAATTGAGTTCCAGTCCAGGTTACTAGCCATTGGAATATAGAAATTATCTAATCCAAACCATGCTTTAACCTTGCGTCCTAATGGAACTCTAATCCCTTTGTCAGTAAGTTTGAGCCATATTTTAGGATAACTAACAGTAAATAAACCCGGTTTTCGATAGTTAGGTGGTTTTGGCTTGTTAACTAATTTACCCCTGACAAATAGTTTCGATAATTGTTTAAAACTTTTGAAAGATTCGATGACCCCGTTACATATTTGTTGGGCACTAGAAGCATACATTGCGTTAAAATGTGTGTTCCATTTCATCTGCCTGCAAAGTTGCCCTTGAGTGACCCATCGATTTTCCTTAAAAAAAACTTGTCGGGCGTAATAAACGGAACAGTTAAACACTTTGTTAGCTTCGCCACACAAATATTCTAGGATGGCTAATAGGTTTTTGTCGGCATACAGTAAAATTTGTTGACACCCTATGTTTTTTGTTTTTTTGCTCATCCCTCTATTATCATCAAGTTGTCGATAAATGTCAACCCATCAACATGAAAGACCAGCATAAAATATACCGTCATGGCAACCATTCTATAGGTTTAGCCCATGTCCACTTAGTATGGATTCCCAAACGGCGCAAAAAAGTCTTAGTGGGCCAAATTAAAATAAGGTTGGCAGCTATCTTATCAGAAGTGGCTACAGAAAAAGGCTGGTTAATTAAAGGGTTAGAAATAGCACCAGACCACGTTCATATCTTAGTAGAACATGGCTCTGACGTAGCCATTCACAAAATAGTCAAAGCTTTAAAAGGTAGGTCATCGAGATTCTTGCGACAAGAGTTTCCAGAGCTATGCAAGCTGCCTAGTTTGTGGACTCATAGTTATTTTTACGATACTACGGGAAAAGTCAGCACCACTAAGATTTTGGAATACATTAATGACCCTCATCACGGCGACTAAAGTCGCGCCCGTCGTTTTTCCGCCCCGCTTTAAAAAGACGGGGCTACCAAACTCCCGAACTTTTTCCGTGTAGATTTATTCCCAAATCTTTGCTGTTGTAATTTTCTTGTTAACGGAAAGGTGGAGAATAAAGCAAACCACCATTTGTCCATAAATCATTTATACCGCGAGGTAACTTAAATTGAGAATTTTCTCCTAAGTTACGATCGTAGACTTCACCGTAGTTACCAACTTGCTTAATTACTCTATAAACAAAATCATTACTTAAACCCAAACCTTCACCCAGGTCTCCCTCTACTCCTAAAAAGCGTTTAATTGTAGGATCATCAGAATTTTGCTTCAGCTCATCTACATTTGCTTGAGTAATACCTAACTCTTCAGCTTCTATCAAAGCATAAGTAACCCACTTTACCACATCAAACCAGGCTGAATCATTATTTTTTGTTACTGGACCCAAAGGTTCCTTAGACATAGTAACTTCTAAAATAACATGAGCATTTGGACTTGGTAATGTGCTACGACGACTTAATAATTGAGATTTATCAGAAGTCATACCATCACAACGTCCATCCGCGTAAGCTGCATAAGCGGGGTCTGCTTGTTGAAATGTTAATGTTTCTGCTTCAACATTTAGTTGGCGGAGATTATCTGTTAAGTTTAATTCTGTAGTTGTCCCTGCTTCGACACAAATTGATTTACCTTTCAGATCCTCTAAAGATTTAACCCCACTATCCGCACGAACCATCATCCCTTGACCATCATAAAATGTAGTAGGGGCAAACTCTAGACCAACAGTGGTATCTCGGCTAATAGTCCATGTGGTGTTTCGAGATAGCATATCTACCTCTCCACCGTTAAGAGCGGTAAAACGCTCCGTTGAATCCAAGTTACGATATTCTATAGCATTCAAATCATCAAATAAAGCAGCAGCAACTGCTTTGCAGATATCTATATCTATTCCTGAGTATTCACCATTTGAGTCTACAAAACTGAATCCAGGAATACCACCCTCTACGCCACATATTAATTTACCACGCTCTTTTACTATATCCAGACGACTGGTGGCTTGTTGACTTTCCTCTTCGCAAGCTGTTAGTGGTAGTACCATTAACATAGCTGCTATTAGAATAGATCCCCATTTTTGCATAGTTTATTCTGATTTTTTTGTTTTGAAAAAAGTGATCTACTCAAAGCTACCATAGTGTCAAGCTTGGCGATCGCTTCTGGAACATCTCAAGCAAATACTTTCCAGATTTTTTCCTGTTTATCTGAATTATTTTAATTTTTAATTTTTACTTTTAATTAAAACCTATACCGATAGTGAAGGTTCACTTTCCAAACGCTCCTCAGCTAAATCTCTAATTAAGGACAACCGAGATTGGATGTATTCGTTAATTAAATCTGCTTCGGTACAATTTAGGGTACTTCTTTTTTTCAACTGTTTGATTAACCACTGAACTAAAGTGGCATCATCTAGTGATACTAAGGTTGTAGGTTGGGAATTTTCTACTACAGACCAAAGCTGACGTAACATTGTGGGAGTCATCGGAACCTCCATATAAATTTTATATTAGTCTTTAGTTGCTTAGGATTGGTCAAGAATGGGAATTAGGACATATACTTGAACACATATTTACCCAATTTTCTGTTTTCTTAACCATTCTTTTATATTTACTAAATCATAACTGAACTCTGGTAATATAGAAGGAACTTACACATAATAAGTTACAATTGCGAGTAATATCTTTACAAACTGATGTGTTTCTTTACTTATTTTTGATGGGACTTAATCAGGTTGGGTAAGTTCATAAAATACCCTTAGTCCTTAATTTTGTAGTGTTATGCTTACTTATCTTAACCACCTTCAAATATTTCAGTTGTTTTTCAGTGCTGAGTTTTTGTACTTTAATATTTAGCTTCAGAATCTGAAATTTAAAGAAAGTTTACTATCTAATTACATATTTTATTCAAAAAAAAAGTAGTTTTTTATACAAAAAATTAATTTATATAGCAGCACTCATAATGATTAGCGCGGACATTATCAAATTCTCAGATATATGCACAGCAAGAATATACGGGGGCAAATGCCATTTGCTCCTACTAGATATGGCGGTTCTGCGTAAGTTCTGACTTTATTACAGGTGATGAGCTGGACATCATATAATTTCCTGATTAACCTTTTGTATTCTGTCCAATTCTAAATCGGCAAGATAGTCTACACACCAATTAGCCAAACGTTGGAGCATATGAAATGGATAAGTATGGGCAACACCAACCACAGGCATTCCAGCTAGTTTAGCAGCTTCAATACCTGGAAAAGTATCCTCAATTACTAAACATTCTGAAGGTTTGAGATTAATGTCTGTATATTGTTGATTTAAAATATCCACTGCTAATAAATAACCATCAGGTTTTGGTTTACTTGCCTTAACATCATCCCCAGCAATAATTACCGGAAAATAATCAGCTAAATTAGCTTTATTTAATACTAATTCTACTTCGGCTCTCATAGCACCAGTAACCACAGCCATCTTCAAATTAGCTTGAGAAACCCGATCTATAAAATCTACCGTATCTGAATAAATTGGTAACTCTTCAATACTTTCTAACTGTTGTTGATAAGCTATGGTTTTGCGTTTGATTAATTGTTCTAAATACCCTTCATTAACATATCTACCTCTTTGGTTCAAAATATCTTCCAAACAAGCACGATCATTTCTTCCTAGACAATATTTGTGATATTCTCCTGGTTTAAGCAGTAGATTTTCATCAAGTAGCACTTGTTCTATTAATTTTTCGTGCATAAATTCATCATTAATAATTACACCGTTAAAGTCAAACAAAACAGCTTTGAGAGTCATTTCAGTTATCAGTTATCAGTTAAGTAAGCATTCAGCCGTCAGCATTCAGCTGTCAGGTTTCAACCGCTTGAATTGTATGGGTTGAAAACCAAAATTATTTGTTCTTGTGCATCAACTTAAATATAGTATAAATTAAAAGAATTATTGGTTCATTCATTAAAAATCTGTTTGCGTAGCATTCCGTAGGAAGAGCTAATTGCTAATAGCTAAATGCTTACTCAGTTAACAAGTACCTCTTGCTTAAACTAGAGACTTAAAATACTAAAGTTTATTTTTTCTTATCTCCTATCTAAGAGGAGATTATTAACCTAATTTTTTGGTCATAAATTGTTGTAAGTAGTTGTACTTTTAGGAATGTTCTGGTTGAGATAAGGAACAGAGAACAGAGAATAATATCATGTCCAGATAATTAGTGATAAAAAAAACTTTCTCCTTCTTTTCCTGTTCTTCTTTCTTCCCTCAGTTTTCACTGCACCAAATCCCGCAGCGCCTAACCAAGCATCAATATTACCCTGAGCATAAGACTTAATATGGGGATTTTGAGCAACCCTCTAAAAACATTTTGCCAATCAATGTGGGATTTTAGATCCAATTATTAGCAAAACGTGTAATAGACTGACAGATCTAAAATAGTCTGCATTAGGGCGGGTTTTATAGCGCTACGCGAAGCGTGAATAGGGAATAGCGGTGCGACCCCGCGACGACGACAGCTCGCTTGCGGTCAGACCCCGCGCCGCCGACAGGCGCAAGGGAATGCTGACCAAGAGAGGGAACGCGCACCAAGAGAGGGAATAGGGAATAGTAAACTGTTAAAGGGTTCCAGGATTTAGAAATGTCAAACACCTTAATGCGTAGTGCTATAAATTAATAAATAATAGATATTGATTTGATGATTGGATTTTGCGATATATCTAATACACCTCATCTCCCCATCTCCCCATCTCCCTATTTTTAGGTACACTAATAGATACCAAATGGGTTCTATAGATACCCTCTAAGATATTTTCTTTTGTAAAGCTGTTTTGGCAATTTTAGTAACATAAATAGTTACAGCAACTGTGGCGACTAGACCAACTCCGTAGAGAACCCATTCTGCTGTGCTGCGGGAGCCACTTTCTGTTCCCAAAGTTGCCAAACTTCCAGCTAAAGAACCCAGATATACATACATTACTGTACCTGGCATCATCCCAATCCAAGATGCCAAACAATAGTCCCGCAGAGAAACTTGAGTTAGACCAAAAGCATAGTTAAGTAGGTTAAAAGGAAAAATAGGGGATAAGCGGGTTAGGCCAACTATTTTCCATCCCTCATCAGCCACAGCTTTGTCAATGGCCTTAAATTGTTCATTTCCTTCTATTTGTTTGGAAACCCAACCTCGTGCTAGATAGCGACCAACTAAGAAGGCACAAGTTGCACCTATAGTTGAGCCAATAGAAACGTAAACTGAACCAAAAAGTGGACCAAATAATACACCAGCGCCCAGGGTTAGTAGTGAGCCAGGTAGGAATAAAACGGTAGCTAAAATATAGATAATAATAAAAGTTATGGGACCCCAGGGGCCAAGTGTATCAATCCAATTTAAGGCGTTTTCCAATAGTTGTTGAGCATTAAAAAATTTCTGAGCAACGATTAGGATAATGGCGACTCCAAACATAATTAAGAGTGGTTTGATTAGCTTGTTTAGTTTTGACTTTTTTTTTGTTGTTTGTTCTAGGTCGTTCATTATATATAAGCTTGAAAAATATCTTTGTACTGATTAATATTATAATCATGTTGACAACTAAAAATGTTGTTTATAAGTTGAATTTAATCAGATTATTATCTGATTTTCATAATTATTTGAGTCTTATTATTTTATCCTAATTTGTCTGTAAAATTTTATCTGTTTGATAAATTTTTACTGTGAATGGTAAATATCCCTATTACAAAAACAACTTCTGGCTTCCTTAAGCATTCTTCAGGTTGGGTATTTCAATATATTAACTTTCATAAATTTCTAAAGGTAATCGATCTGGGTCTGGAAAGAAAGTAAAATGCTTGCCAGTTATTTCATCAATTCTAATATCTTCTACTTCTATACCGTGGGATTTCAAATAATCAACAGACTCATGGATATTATCTACTTCTAATGCTAAATGTCTTAGACCACAAGCTTCTGGGCGAGTTAATCTTTTTGGCGGGTCTGGAAATGAAAATAATTCTATCTGATTACCATTACCTACACGCAAATCTAATTTATAAGAATTGCGTGCTTTTCTCCAAGTTTCTTGAATAATTTCACAGCCTAAAATATTTACATAAAAATGCTTTGATTTTTCATAATCAGAGCAAATAATTGCAACGTGATTAAATCTTTTAATTTTTATCATAAAAATTCGTTCATTATAGCGCTACGCATTAAGGTGTTTGACATTTCTAAATCCTAAAACCCTTTATTAGTCTACTATTCCCTATTCCCTATTCCCTATTCCCTAGCGCGTAGCGCTATAATAAATAATCGATAATGAAAACTATAGCAATTCCCAAAAAGAGTGAGGTACAAAATTCTACGCTTTAGGCAACAGGCAACAAAGAAGAAATATAAAACTGTACCTTACTAACCTGAGAAACGGGATATCTCTAATTATCAATTATTAATTCTCAATTATCCATTGAAAAAGAGAGGCTTTAAATCTTTGGGGATTAATTATCAATTATCCATTGGTAATATCAATTTTGACGGTGAAAGTATCGTTATCTAATAAACGCTTAAGTGCTTTGAAGTGGCGAAATTTAGATTTACCATACTCCCATATTTTTTAGGTGTAATACTTTTAACTTTTGACTTTTGACTTTTGACTTTTAAGCAGCGGTTGACAACCTGGGCGATCGCATTTCCCCTTCACAATAACCTCATAACTTTCAGGATGAAGTCCTGGTGGTAATTCATCTAATCGTATATTACTAAAAGTTTCCCAACTTACGTCAACGATAGCACCACAGTTTTGACAGCAAAAATGATGATGGGGTTTAACATTAGCATCATAACGAGTTAGTCCTTCCTCCAGTAATACTTCCTTAACTAAACCCACCTCCCGTAATACTGTTAAAGCACTATAAATAGTTGCCTTAGAAGAAATTGGTAACTCACGGTTTACCTCACTCAAAATATCCTCAACAGTAGGATGGTCTGAACGAGACAGAAGATTAGCATAAACTGCAAATCGCTGAGGAGTAACTCTTAACCCTTTAGATTGCATTTTTCTCTGAATCTCTGTTTTCGTGTAGTTTTTTTTCATTATTTAAAGTTATTATATGTATTTTTAACTAATTAGTAATTGTAACATATATATAGGATAAGAGTGAATATTTTACTTGACATTTTATGAAATCAGAATTATTCTTAGAAATGACATACATAACAAACTTGCTTATCGTTACAAGGAAAGGAAAAAATTATGGACTTGTCGAACTCTAACACTAGCAAAAATTTATCCGATGCCTTTGCAGGAGAATCAATGGCTAACCGTAAATATCTCTTCTTTGCTGAAGTTGTTAAGAAATTAGGCATGACTGTTAAATTTATCTAGTTTAATATATATTTTTACCAATGAGTCGTCTCCCTACAGTTACAAATCCTCAAAGAAAAACATATCCAAGCGACCTGAGTGATTCAGAGTGGAACCTGATCAAACCCCTACTACCTCAACCCAAACCCTTAGGTCATCCCATTGAAGTTGATTTTAGGGAAATTCTTAATGGTGTTTTCTATGTACAGAGAAGTGGATGTCAATGGGAAATGATGCCTCATGACTTGCCACCGTACACTACTGTGTATAAATATTTTCAGAAATGGCAACGTCGTGGTTTGTGGCAGCAAATGCACCATAAAATTGCTCAACAACTACATAGTGAATTAGGAACAGATGAAGAGTGTAGCGTTGCGATCGCAGATTCTAGAGCAGTCAGAGCAAGGGGAAAAAGTCCTCGGTCTACGGTTTCTAAGATGGCAAGAAAGTTAAAGCGCATAAACGCCATGTCCTAGACTTATTTTAACTAGCTATCAGCTATCAGCTAGTAAGTTCCTATCCAAAAATTAATTATACATCCTGTTGACTCTCTGTTTCCTGTTCCTTCTCTCAACTAGGAAATTCCTAAAAGCACAACTACTTACCCGATTTGATATCAGCTATATTACTTTTGCCTCACCCTGTAGGGACTTTCCATGGAAAGTTCCTACATTCTTTTTTGGAGGTATCTATTTTTATTACAAGTAATTAAGGCAAAATCAGATAATTTTGAAGTTGCTTAGTCGTTCCGACTGCTCCTTCTTATTTATTGACATTCTGTACCAACCAAGATATAAATATTTTAATTCAATTCATATAATTTAGGAGTAATTAATGGTAATTCACCGATTGCTAACAAAACCTATTTCACGATTTATATTTTCTCTAGGATTAGGCATATTATCACCTATTTTTACACCTGTTTCTGCTCTTCCTGCTGAAAAAATTATAATTGCTGTTCCTGATATTAATGTCGAAGATCCAATCAAAATTAATTTGCCAGCTTTTGAAATTAAAATACCAGTCCAATCTCTTGAAAACTTTGCGAAAGAAGGTCAATATACGGATGAGTTTATTCTTTATTCGGAACTATTAAAAGATGAAATAAAGGAGTTAGATCAACTTTTAACAAAGCAAAAAAAAGAGCTACAAGAACTTTTACAAAAGCCTTTTGATATAGATCCTACTATTCTAGAAGCATTTATGGAAGAACCAGTAGGAAAAGAATTATTAAAACGTTTAGGTGAAATTATCCAAACTGGAGAAAACCAAAATGGTAGTGAAGCTATTAAAAAGTCATTTGAGTTAGCGGTTGCAGAACCAGATGGTTTAACTATTATTAATTTACTCAATAAATTTCCTGGAGATATTTTTATAGAACTTCAAGGAAGTATTGATTTAGTTGATGAATTAACAGAAAGATTTGTTGAAGAAAATATAATTTTAACAGAACTACAAACACAAGCACAAAATGTAGCAGTTTCTCAGGATCAACGGAATTTTAATAATTTACCAGATTTAAGAAAACCAGGGAATACAAGATGGGAAAAACAATCTTTTACCTTTAGGAATCCTAATCGGGAAAATTCTTCTCCAGCAGATATTTATCTGCCTAATATTTCGGCAAGTGAATTAATTCCTGTGGTAGTTATTTCTCATGGTTTAGGTTCAGATTTGAATAGTTTTGTCTATCTTGCTGAACATTTAGCATCTCATGGTTTTGCTGTAATAGTACCGGAACATATTGGTTCAAGTGCAGAAAAACTTGAAAAAATATTTGCAGGTTTTAGTAAACCTGTAGATGGAATGGAATTTATTAATCGGCCACTAGATATTAAGTATTTGCTAGATGAAATAGAGGAAAAAATAGGCTCAGATCCGAGATGGCGAGGTAGGCTAAATTTACAAGAAGTTGGAGTATTAGGTCAATCTTTTGGTGGTTATACTGCTATAAGTGTTGCAGGTGCTCCCCTCAACCTAGAACAACTCCGAAAAGATTGCCAATCTGAAGACACTAAATTTATCTTCAATTTATCCCTATTATTACAGTGTCAAACTACTAATTTACCTACAGAAATAATCACAAATTTAAAAGATGAACGTATCACAGCAGCTATTGCAATTAATCCTGTTATTAGTGGTGTATTTGGGGCTGAAAGTAAAGGTATTAGTGAAATTAAAATACCTATCATGATTGTTTCTAGCACTAAAGATATTTTTGCTCCACCAATTCCAGAACAAATCGATCCATTCATGAGCTTAACTACTCCAGAAAGATATTTAGTTATCAGTAAACCAGCAACTCATTTTTCATTTATTGCTGAAGAAAAAGAAAGTTCTTCTACTATAGAACTACCAAAACAATTAATTGGTCCCGATCCGAATTTGGCTTATCCCTATCTTCAGGCATTGAGTTTAGCATTTTTTCAAGCTTATGTTCAAAATAAATCCCAATCATTACTATATTTAAGTCAGTCTTATCTTAAATATGTCAATCAAGAACCATTTAGTTTTAGTTTGCTGAAGTCTCTCACAAAAGACGATATACAAAGAATAATTGATAACTTTTCTGAACAAGTTACAGAAAAATAATTCTGTTTTTTGAGATTTTTTGATAGTAGTTCAAAAATTAAGAATTAATAATAATTTATTCTGTAATAGAAGGATGGAGAGGCTTTATATCTTAATTTTTTGGTAATAGGGAGTAGGGAATAGGATTTTTAAGGATAAGATATATTAGTGCTTTGACAACGACTTGTTAAAAATATTGCTCTTACTTATTTATTACTTAATAACTAAAGTTTTGAGTAAACATAGCATTCTTTTTTCATGCCTGGTATAATACAAATTGGATTTGTTAATAATAAAATTTATTATTTTTAGTTGTTTACAACATAAGTATTTTATCTACCCAATTAGAGAGCGCTGTATTTGCTTTTGGCTGAATGCTGATAGCTAACTGCTGACTGCTTATTAAGTAGTTTCTGGAATTGGAAAAGCTTCTCCCTTTAGATAAGCATGAAAATACTTCTTAAAATACAAAATACTTGTTACATTTGGTTCATCACTTTCATCAGGAGCAAATTCATAAATTGGCAATTTTTCTCTGACCAACTTAACTAAATTAGGATGCAATTCTTCAAAAGATTCTACTCTAGAAATAGTAGTTTCAAATCTTAATCTAGCTGGATGACCATAACCTAACTTCATCCAAGGCATCCACGGACAATCTCTTGCCCATTCAGAAGGAGGTATTTCTGTTACTCCTGGTCTAGCTATACTAGAAGTAAAATATTCCACTCCCTGAAACTTTTCTCCAGGGCAATAATCTTGATATTTAGTTTCCTTTGCTAAAGGGTGAGGGTATTCTAAAGGAATTTCTATAACTTTTTGCACATATCCAGAATTCTCAGGAATGACAATTTTTTTAGGTGAAACAAAACCCTGCACCATCCTATTAGCAATATGCACTACCGGAACTTCTTTTACTCCTTCTTTTGGTCGCCAATAGTGTAATATTTCTTGAGTAGAAGGATCGCAAAACAAACAAATTTCTCGATTAATTCTTTGTCCTGCTTCCCCATATTCTGGATGTGGTTTAATAAACACTTTCGTGGCATTCATACCAATAATAGAAAACAACTTTTCTTTAGGTTTTCCAGGTGATTCTATCCACCAAACTTCTCCACCCCAGTTATAGTAAAGTTGTTTACCATTATTCTCTCTATAGAAGTTTAAATTGTCGAATTCATATTCAGTTGTATATTCACTCATTTTATGGACTCCTGTTGATTGAAGAAGGAAGAATTCATTAATTGATAATTGATAATTACCTCTAGTTAATACCATTTCTCAAAAATTTTGCTATATTTGATTAGGTGGGGGAGTGTGGGGAGTGTGGGAGGTTGGGGGAGAAGTAAACACAAGAATAATTAACATTAACTGGCTAATAATTATGGAAGAAGTTATTTTTACTGTGTT
>JBCDJM010000131.1:0-18865 GCA_038747755.1 Cyanobacteria bacterium P01_H01_bin.35 | reverse complement strand
GGAATGCTCCGCAAACAGGAGAAAATCATAGTGGTAACTTATGACTAAACAATCAAGTAAGTATTTATGCTTAATATTCTACTAAAAATTTGACTCCTGATAAAGGTCAATGAGGATGATTGACATAGTATAAATACTTAGTAATATCGGGATTTTTATACTACTTGTAATGTTACAACTTGACGTGCGGAAGGTTGGTTAAAATCATTCTTTTGTTGAGATACACGAGACTTAAAATCTTTTTCTTTTTCATCTCTATTCTTAATTTCATCAAGACAGTCATAATAGAAAACCTTTCGAGCATTAAAACGACTTTTGATTGCAGCAAAGTCAATATTTCTTCCATGTCCAACGTCATTTCCGAACCATTGAGAAGTGCAGTCTTTATAGCTTTTCCTTAAGTAACCTCCATCAATAAATAAATAGGTTATTTCTGGTGGTTGATTACTGGGAGGAGGATTTATTATTGGCATTTTTTGTAATAAATCTAATTTCTTACTTCAATTTGTATTTTTTTATACTACAATAAATAAAAGCCACCTGCAAATGTTGACCAAATTTTTTTGTTGATAGATCGACTCTTTTAACAAGACTAACAGGATTTACGCAGAGACACTATATATAGCGTCATATAGCGTTCAAGAACTATAACGTTATAAATATGTAGTGTTTAGAACTCAAAAATCCGTAAGTCCTGACTAGGATAAACAGGCAGTTATGCAGATAAGATTAAACACCACCAAAACCCTAAACAGGGCATGATACAAACAAATAAGTCTAAAATTTCTGAATATACTAACAGAAAAATCTAAAATCTAATGGTTGAAGCAAAATCCTATAAAGACACGGTAAACCTGCCCCAAACCAATTTTAATATGAGGGCAAACTCAGTCACCCGCGAACCAGAACTACAAAAGTTTTGGGCAGAATCACAAATCTATGAACGTCTCTCAGAGACCAACCCAGGGGAAGTATTTACCCTACACGATGGCCCGCCTTATGCAAATGGCGACCTACATATTGGCCATGCCATGAATAAAATTCTTAAAGATATTATTAACCGCTATCAAATTCTTCAGGGGCGAAAAGTGCGTTACGTTCCTGGTTGGGACTGCCACGGTTTACCTATTGAATTAAAGGTTATTCAAAATCTTAAGTCAGCAGAAAGGGCAAAACTCACACCTATAGAATTACGTTACAAAGCTAGAGATTTTGCTCTGGAAACTGTTGATAAACAACGGGAGTCGTTCAAACGTTATGGAGTTTGGGGAGACTGGGATACTCCCTACATGACTCTCTCTCCAGAATATGAAGCTGCTCAAATTGGGGTATTTGGCAAAATGGTTTTGAAAGGCTACATTTATCGTGGTCTCAAACCTGTACATTGGAGTCCGAGTTCTAGGACTGCTCTTGCGGAAGCAGAACTAGAATATCCCGAAGGTCACACATCTCGGAGTATTTATGCTGCTTTTAAAATTACTAATTTGGCAAAAGCGGTTGAAAAGTCTCTCGCACCTTACCTGGAAAAACTCTGGGTTGCTATCTGGACGACAACTCCTTGGACTATTCCTGGTAATTTGGCAGTTAGCGTTAACCCAGACTTGAATTATGCTGTGGTTCAACCGGATGCTGACTATGCAATGGGGAAAGACAAATTATTTATAGTTGCAGCAGAAGCAGTCGAACGTTTATCGGCAACTCTCGGCACAACTTTAACTACTGTAGCGACGGTTAAAGGTGAAGATTTAGAAAATTGCACTTACCAACATCCACTTTTTGAGCGAGAAAGTAAAATTGTGATTGGTGGCGACTACGTTACTACCGACTCAGGTACCGGTTTAGTTCACACCGCCCCTGGTCATGGTCAGGAAGACTATATTGTAGGGCAACGTTATGGTTTACCAATTTTGTCGCCTGTGGATGGCAATGGGAAATTTACTGCTGAAGCAGGAGAGTTTGAGGGGTTAAAGGTACTTGATGAAGGGAATGTTGCGATTATTGAAGCACTGCAAAATGTTAATTCTCTTTTGAAAGAGGAAGCTTACGAACACAAATATCCCTACGACTGGCGAACTAAAAAACCTACTATTTTCCGAGCAACCGAACAATGGTTTGCTTCCGTCGAAGGTTTCCGCGATGAAGCACTCAAGGCGATCGCTGATGTTAACTGGATACCCGCTCAAGGGGAAAACCGTATTACTCCGATGGTTAGCGATCGCTCTGACTGGTGTATTTCTCGACAAAGAAGTTGGGGGGTTCCTATTCCTGTATTTTATGATGAAAAGACTGGGGAACCTTTGCTGACTGAGGAGACTATTGCTCATGTGCAAAAAATTGTGGCTGAAAAAGGTTCTGATGCTTGGTGGGAAATGTCGGTAGAGGAGCTTTTACCGGAAACCTATCGCCAAGATGCTGATAAGTATCGGAAAGGTACAGATACTATGGATGTTTGGTTTGACTCTGGTTCATCTTGGGCAGCAGTTGCTCAACAAAGGGAAGGGTTAAAATATCCAGTTGATATATATTTGGAAGGTTCCGATCAACATCGCGGTTGGTTTCAGTCAAGTTTGCTAACCAGTATCGCGACTAACGGTGTTGCACCATATAAAACTGTTTTGACTCACGGTTTTGTGCTTGACGAAAACGGGCGCAAAATGAGTAAGTCTCTAGGAAATGTGGTAGATCCATCAATAGTTATCGAAGGCGGCAAAAATCAAAAACAAGAACCTCCTTATGGTGCAGATATTTTGCGTTTGTGGGTTTCCTCCGTAGACTATTCTTCCGATGTACCCCTCGGTAAAAATATTCTCAAGCAAACAGCAGATATTTATCGCAAAATTAGAAACACGGCGCGGTTTTTGTTAGGCAATATCTATGATTTCGATCCGGCAAAAGATGCTGTTGCTTATGAGGAAATGCCAGAACTAGATCGTTATATGTTGCACCGGATGACAGAGGTGTTTGCCGAAGTCAAAGATGGTTTTGATAAATTTCAGTATTTCCGCTTTTTCCAAACAGTTCAAAATTTCTGTGTCGTTGACTTATCTAACTTTTATTTAGACATTGCCAAAGACCGACTTTATATTAGTGCAACCAACGCTTTCAGACGGCGCAGTTGTCAGACAGTATTAGCTGTAGCTGTAGAAAACTTAGCTAAAGCGATCGCTCCAGTTTTACCTCACATGGCGGAAGATATTTGGCAAAACCTTCCTTATCCGACTCCCTACAAATCTGTATTTGAGTCTGGGTGGGTGAAATTAGAGTCAAAATGGCATAACCCAGAATTAGTGAAATCATGGGAAGAGTTGCGCAAAACTCGCACTGAAGTTAACAAAGTGCTGGAAAAAGCAAGGGCAGAAAAAGCTATCGGTGCGCCTCTAGAAGCAAAGGTATTGTTGTATGTAAAAGATGCAGAATTACGGGAGCAAATACAAGCTTTTAATCCTATTGCTAAAGCAGAAAAAAGTCAGTCAGAATTTCTAGAAGCAAAAATAGAAACTGAACCAAAAACAACAGAAAATACAACTCCTAATAATCCGCAAAAATTTACTGATGATTTTGCTCAAGCTCAAGAATTTTTATCAGATTTACCTGATATTTTGAGCCAATTATTTAGCATATATCAAAAAGCATTAGGGGGAGTATTTTTACTGATTATATTAATGTTGCTAATCAGAGTAACAGTAACAGTAGTAGCAACAATTCAGCAAATACCAGTAGTAAATTCTGTCCTAGAATTAGTAGGAATTATCTACACAATTCGCTTTGTTACTCATAATTTGTTATTTGCTAAAACTCGGCAAAGTTTTTCAGAAAAAATGAAGTTGACTGCTGAAGATATATTAGGTAAAGGAGCCTTATCACCCAAGAAAAAATTAACAAAAAATACAGTTAAACAATCAGCAACCTTAGTATCTCCAGAAGGAGTTCTTGTACCTCCTAAAAAAGTGGATTTACCTCCTGTTCCACAAGTAGTAGAAACAGAAACTTTACCTCAGCAACCCAAAAATATTAAAGCCATGATCCCTGGTAATGGAGTTGATGAATTACGTTATCTGTTTATTACTTCTCAGGTAGAATTATTGGAGTTTCCAGAAGCTTTAAGTAGCCTTGAATATAAATCTATTTCAAACTCTTTAGAAATAGGAGTAGTCAAAGCTGATGGTAAGAAATGCGACCGCTGTTGGAATTATTCTACTGATGTTGGTTTTTCTTCAGAACACCCCACTCTTTGTAAACGTTGTGTTGCTGCTTTAGCAGGAGAATTTTAACTGTCTTTCAAAACTTTGTAGGGGCGATTAGCGAATCGCCCCTACAGGCAAAATCATAAACCTGTAGTAGACCGACACACCTTAAATGGTTCCTTAGATGGGGAGTGTGGGGAAGGTGGGGATAAAAAGACACCTGGAAACAAAAATCTATTGTACTGTTTTAGCTTTGTCAGTCTACTACTTAACTATTGAGATATGAATTATATTATAAGGGAATAGGGAACAGTTGGAAAAATATTTCCTCTGTCTAAGATTCATCATTAGTCCATATCCTAACCAATTCTTTTTTAGCTATAGAACTAATGCCTATTCCCTAATTATTCAGTAATAATTCAAAAGATTGCCGTAAAGATTTAATATCTCCCACTCTTGCCACTAAAAGGTTATCTTCTCCAGCATCTTTTAAGCGAGAATTCCAAGACTGAATGCTATCAGCGTTATTCATCCAAAAATTTATCACCGTTTCTACAACTTTATCTACTTTCCAACTACGATGAGCAGAAACAGTTTCTACAGATTTTAGAAACACATCTAGGGAACACTTACTGTTTCCTAAATATTCTACATTTAAGTTATTTTCTACTTGTAATTTTTGTTGTTGATTAAAAAAATGTAGGACTGGAGAAATACCTAAAAGTTCAAAAGTATATCGCATTTATTCTTTTACTCCTCATAATTTGTAAGATTATTATATGTAGCAATCTCTTTTAGTTATGAGATATTCCATCTGTTAAATAAATAGGAAAAATTTCAATTCTCATAACTGATTTAGGATTACTATAGTGCTGTTAAAATTAGCAGTCTTTAAAGGTGAGTGCTAATTTATCTAACTCTATAAACTAGATGCAAAACTTTTATTTATTGCTTCATAGATCGTCAAAGTTTAATGGCTTACCTTTAGCAATCTTCGATGATGAGTGCTAATAGTTTGCCTGTTTAAATTTTGCGGTTTCAGAGATTGTATTATGGTTTAGACAATACTAATTTAGTCAACCAGTTTTTGTCAAATTATTTACATTGAAGACAGTATATTTTTTACATAACTTTACAGAGGATGATTTTGATTCTTTTTGATATGTATTAAGCAGTCATATTTAAGTTGTAAAAAATCTTTTGGAATTAACAAACAAGAAACAGTAGTAAAATTTCCTAAATATGACTAGGAAAAAATGTATAGCAATTCTATTTTATTCGTGCCAAAAATCTTACTGCTTTTGAGGGAACAAGCAACAGGCAACAGGTAGGAGTTTCGGGGGGTTTTATTTACTTTGTTGATTTGTGATGACATAAGGGCGGATTCCTACAGTTATCACTCACGAAGGTAGTTGATATCTGAAAGGTTAATTTCCTCTTACTTTTTCCTGAAAAATACTCTTAAAACTTAAAGATAAATGCTATAATAAAAAGTTTTATTTCTCAATATTTAGAGTTTTTCTGTAACAACAAGACTACTAACTACGCCGGGCCTTAGAGATAATTTTGATTAAGTCCGGTGACATGATTACCACAAAAGAAGTGAGGAGAAAGAAAGCATCCTTTAGAGTTACCTTGACCTCTATCTACTTCCAATAAGTAAATGAAGAGAGATGTACCTCAAAGATGTAGGATAAAGATTAGAAAACTTAATCTTTCTCATATAGTAGTCAATAATAGAGAGGAATAACCTTGACTCAGTATCCAAATGGTATACCAGCACACGGTGGCCACCTGATTAATCGGATTGCCACACCAGCAGAACGACAAGAGTTCATGGAAAAAGCTGAAAGCTTGCCAAAGGTACAATTAGACAAGCGGGCTCTTTCAGACTTAGAAATGATAGCTATAGGAGGTTTTAGCCCTCTAAATGGCTTTATGGAAGCAGATGACTATGAAAGCGTAGTCACTGATATGCGTCTAAAAAATGGACTACCTTGGAGTATACCTGTAACATTATCAGTATCAGAAGAAGTAGCAGATTCAATCAAAGAAGGAAGTTGGGTGCGTCTAGATTCTCCAGAAGGAGAATTTGCAGGAGTTTTAGAATTAACTCAAAAGTTCCGCTACAACAAAGCTCATGAAGTAACCAATGTTTATCGCACAGACGAAGAAAAACATCCGGGAGTGAAAGTTATTTATGATGCTGGCCCAATTAACTTGGCAGGTCCAGTCTGGTTATTAGAACGTCATCCTCACCCATTATTTCCCAAATATCAAATAGATCCAGCGGAGTCCAGAAAACTCTTTCTGGAAAAAGGTTGGAATACAGTAGTTGGTTTCCAAACCCGTAACCCCATCCATCGTGCCCACGAATATATTCAAAAATGTGCTTTAGAAACGGTAGATGGTTTATTTCTACATCCTTTGGTGGGTGCTACCAAATCAGATGACATTCCTGCTGATGTCAGGATGCGTTGCTACGAGATTATGTTAGAAAAATACTTTCCTCAAGACCGGGTAATGATGGCCATCAATCCCTCGGCTATGCGTTATGCTGGCCCACGAGAAGCAATTTTTCATGCTTTAGTGCGGAAAAACTATGGTTGTACCCACTTCATTGTTGGTCGAGATCATGCTGGAGTAGGGGATTATTATGGAACTTATGATGCTCAATATATCTTCGATGAGTTTGAACCCGGAGAGTTAGGTATCGTTCCAATGAAGTTTGAACACGCTTTCTACTGTACTCGTACTAAAGGTATGGCCACAAGCAAAACAAGTCCAAGTACGAAAGAAGAACGAATTCATTTATCAGGGACAAAAGTACGAGAAATGTTACGTCAGGGTGAGTTACCACCACCAGAATTTTCACGACCAGAAGTAGCGGCAGAGTTGGCTAATGCAATGAAAGCTCAGGCAAATTAACAGAAATTTTCTGGTATAGTCCTCAAAGGTGAGGCATAATTATAATATTGGAGGCGGGTTATAAAAGCTATACCTTAGTTAAAGGTAAGCTTTCAACCTGCCTCTAAGAGTTAGGTAAAGAAACTCTGATTTTGGCAGTTAAGCCAGTTAAAAAGTGAGGTTACTTTACTATTATAAATTAATTGTTAAATACGGCTGTAATTCTTCTATACAATTAGCTCAATTAATGTATTATAACTTTTAGATGGACAGTGACTCTGATGAGAAACTGAAGCAGGCATTTTGGCATGAGCATCAAGTTATCTCTAAGAGTTGTTTTAACTGGATGACTGGTTAAAATCTGATGGGAAAGACGCAGGAAACTAAACTCGTGAGTGTTTAAAATTTGCCACGATCACCCTGATTGATTAAGGGCAGAATGCGTCAATTATATAAAAAATTAATAATGTTGTTATATAAAGTTCTTACTTGACTCAGTTAAAGGTAGGATATTAAGGAAGAAGAATGGGATTAAAGCGGCGGGAATTTATGCAAAGGGCTAGCTTGGCCCTGGTAGCATTGGGAATAAATGAAGCAGGGTGGTGGCGTCTCCAAAGTCATTACTCAGAAGCCTTAGCTCAAAGTACAAGACGTAAATTAGCATTTTTAGTAGGTATTAATGAATATCCAGATGCACCTCTGTCTGGTTGCGTTACAGATGTGGAGATGCAGCAGGAATTGTTAGTTCATCGGTTTGGTTTTTTACCTGCTGATATCCTTACTCTCACAAATAAACAAGCTACTAGGGAAAATATAGAAACAGCTTTTATTAGTCATTTAACTAATCAAGTTAAACCAGATGACTTAGTTTTATTTCACTTTAGTGGGTATGGTAGTCGTGTCAGTAAGATGATTGATGAGGATGAAGATAATGAGTTAAGTGCCTCAAATTTAACATTTCAAAATACTCTAGTACCAATAGATGGGATACCTCCCAACGATCAGCGCGGTAGAGCAATAAATGATGTTTTACAAGAGACTCTATGGTTATTATTGCGATCGCTACCGACGACAAAAGTAGTAACTGTATTAGATACTAGCTATGTATATCCTGGTAAAAATTTGCAAGGTTCTCTCAGAATTCGCTCTCGATCTAGTTCGACTACAGAACAAATTAATATTAAAGAGAAAGCAATACAAACGCAACTGCGAAATCAACAAAATCTTCTAGGAGAAGAGCAAATCTATGAAAGCCAACTGCCAGGGGTGATTCTTAATGCTAGTCAGGAGAACCAATTTGCTACTGAAATTGACTGGAATGGTTTTAGTTCTGGTCTATTTACATACACTCTTACCCAAAATTTGTGGTCTACAAACCCTGCAAGTAGACTACAAATTAGTTTTTCACGAGCTGCTAGTTCGGTAGAAAAAGTAACTGGAGCTAATCAGCAGCCAGAATTAAAGCAAGCAAAACAACAGAAAATTGCTCAATCAACAGAGATAGCTACTATAAGTCCAGTAACTAATAGTTATCAAAATTTATTGACTCCTTCATTACCATCTGCTAGCGGTGTAGTCACTTCAGTAGAAGATAATGGAAAAACAGCAAATCTATGGTTAGGAGGATTATCAATTAGTATTCTTGATGCAGTTAAATCTAATTCCCTATTCACAACCTTACCTGATTTAGATTCAGATCCAAACTTTCGATTACAAATTCAGAGTCGAACTGGCTTAAAAGCAAAAGCTTCCGTAATCATTGAAACTAATAACAGCTCACAACAATCATCAGAACAGCAGCAAGAAGAGTTTCAAATTGATGAAAATACCAACAACCCAATACAAAAACTCCCTCAAAAATCTCCTCCTAATTCTCAACTTTTAGCAGGATCGCTGGTACGAGAAAAGATTAGAGTTGTGCCTCGACCTATGGATGTAATGATAACTCTAGATCCTAATATGTCAAGAATTGAGCGGGTAGATGCTACCAGTGGTTTTTCAGCAATACCTCAAGTTACTGTAGTGCAAAATACACAGGCAGCAGATTATGTATTTAGCCGAGTTCGGGAAACAGCTATAGCTCAAAGTCCTTCAGCACCTCTACCGTCGATGTCTCAGGGTCGTTATGCTCTATTTTCTCCAGGTCAGGTGCTAATACCCAATAGTGAAGGAGAAGGAGGAGAAGCAGTCAAGGTAGCAGTACAAAGGTTAAGTTCCCAATTGAAAACTTTACTGGCAGCTAAGATATTACGCTTAACTAATAATGAAGGATCTACTCAAATTAAACTTAGAGCTAACTTAGCTACTGTCACTCCAGAAGCAAAGATTGTTATGCGCAGGGAAACTTTCGGGATTGGCGATGGAGCAAAATTTCCAACTAATATAGAAGATGTAGGCAATTTTGGAGTTTATGATGGATTACTAACTTTACCTATTGGCAGTAGAATTCAATGTCGATTATATAATGATGGCGATCGCCCAGCCTATTTTATTTTATTCATTTTAGACAGTAGTGGGCGCATTCTTGTTCTCGATCCAACTACATCTAGTCAAATTGGCAATAATGCTCAACCTTCAGAAACAGGGTTAGTTGTATCTCCGGGAGATAGTATAAATATGCCTCCGGTGATTAGCAGTTCCCCTATAGATACAGAATCTTTTGGGTGGAGGGTAATAGGTCCTGAAGGATTATCAGAAATTATGATCCTCTCTAGCCATCAACCATTTAAGGAAACAATTGCAAGTCTTGATGGAGAGGTGCGTCAGGTTAGAGACGATCAGCTAATTAAAGAAGTATTAAATCCTTTAGCAGTAGCAGAAGCAGTGTTACGAGATTTACAGAGTGCAAGTCAATCAACTATTGAATCTACTGGGTTATCAACAGATGATTATGCTCTAGATATTAATAGTTGGGCAAGTTTGAGCTTTGTTTCTAGAGTTGTTTAACTTCCCGCCAGGGGAGTCCCGCGCTCTCCCAGAGGGGAGCGTCGTATGGGAAAGCCAGGGCTAAGATTCGGATACCTTCATAAGCTGTTCATATGCCTTTGACAAGTTAGGTACATTTTGTTATGATCAATGTCAACACAGGGGGAGGACATCACCTCTGTCTAAACAGCGGTCAGGGTTTCCCAGACTGAAGAATCCCGCATTTTCCCGTAAGGGCAACGTCGGGAGTATGTCAAAACAATACTTTGTACTAAAAACTAGAAAATAGTGATACTAGGGGCTTGATTAGCCCTTATTTTATTTTCTGTTCTCCTCAGAAGCAGAGTAATTATGCTAGTCATGTAGTTGGTTTACTTGAAAAGCGCTATTTTATTAAAGCTATGCAGAAAACAGAGACTCCTTTAACATTTAGACTGTGGACAGTTGACGAATATTATCTGATGGCTGAATCTGGAATATTAGATCCAGAAGAACGAGTAGAATTAATTGAAGGACAAGTAATTAGAATCGCAGCAAAAGGAATTTCCCATGTTATAGCTGGAAAGCAAATACAGAAATTACTAGAAAATCTTTTGGCAGACAAAGTTTTGGTCTGGACACAAGACCCTATTCGATTAAATAATTATTCTGAACCAGAACCAGATATTGCTCTTGTCATGCCACCGCTAGAACGTTATTTAGACCATCATCCAACAGCTTCAGAAGTTTATTTAATTATTGAGGTTGCAGATACAACTTTCAGAATTGATAGGGATAAAAAAGCCAAAGCTTATTCTAGATCGGGAATAGAAGATTATTGGGTTTTAGATGTTGTAGACCGACAGTTGCACGTTTTTCGCCAACCTTCTGAAGCGGGTTATCAAAACGAGATTATTTTGTCGGAAACAGAAAGCATTTCTCTTTTAGTATTTCCTGATGTGAGCGTGATTGTCAGTCAAATGTTACCACCAGAAATTGCTTAACCATACTACCGATCTTAAATTAATACAATTTCGTAATATTATTTTAATAAATTCAAATAACATATATTGGTATTAATGTCAAAGTAAATTTTGTCGTATTAACACTCTTGATCGAGTTCTACAAAATTAGTTACGATAAGAAAAGATTATTATATTAAGGAAATAACTGAATGGTTGCAACACCAGTCCAAATTAAACACGAAGTTAAAGATGAGTCCCTGGCCGCTCTAGGAAAGCAAAGAATTGAGTGGGCAGGTAGAGAAATGCCCGTTCTACGCCAAATTCAAGAACGGTTCGCCAAAGAAAAGCCATTAAGCGGAATTAAATTAGCAGCTTGCTGTCACGTTACAACCGAAACTGCTCATTTAGCGATCGCTCTCAAAAATGCTGGTGCTGATGCTGTATTAATTGCTAGTAACCCTCTATCTACTCAAGACGATGTAGCTGCTAGTCTAGTAGTCGATCATGGCATTTCTGTATTTGCTATTAAAGGAGAGGATGAAGCAACTTATCTGCGCCACGTTGAAATTGCTTTAGACCACAGACCTAATATTATTATTGATGATGGTAGTGATGTTGTTGCAACTCTAGTAAAAAACAGACAAGATCAACTTCCTGAACTTATTGGTACCACTGAGGAAACTACTACAGGTATTGTTCGTCTCCGAGCAATGTTTAATGATGGGGTATTGACTTTCCCCGCAATGAATGTGAATGATGCGGACACCAAACATTTCTTTGATAACCGCTACGGTACAGGTCAATCTACTTTAGATGGTATCATCCGTGCTACTAATGTTTTATTAGCAGGTAAAACTATTGTTGTTGTTGGTTACGGATGGTGCGGTAAAGGTACAGCTCTCCGCGCTAGAGGTTTAGGTGCAAATGTAGTTGTAACAGAGATAGATCCAGTTCGCGCTATTGAAGCTATCATGGATGGTTTCCGGGTGATGCCAATGGCGGAAGCTGCTCCTATCGGCGATCTATTTGTTACTGTTACTGGTAATAAGCACGTTCTTCGTGGCGAACATTTCGATGTGATGAAGGATGGAGCGATCGTTTCTAATTCCGGTCACTTTGATATTGAAATTGACCTGGAAACTTTGGGTAAAAAAGCTGATGAGATCAAGACAGTTCGGCCTTTCACTCAACAGTATAAACTCAAAAATGGTAAGTCTGTAATTGTATTGGGTGAAGGACGGTTAATTAACTTAGCTGCTGCTGAAGGTCATCCTAGTGCGGTTATGGATATGAGTTTTGCTAACCAAGCATTAGCTTGTGAATATTTGGTTACAAATAAAGGTAAATTAGAGCCTGGTTTACACTCTATTCCTGAGGAAGTTGACAAGGAAATTGCTCGTTTAAAATTACAGGCAATGGGTATTGGTATTGATAGTTTGACTCCCGAACAAATTGAGTACATCAATTCCTGGACTGTTGGAACCTAATTAAGAAGCAGCACTTAGCTATCAGTTTGTTAAGGTGTTGAATTGAGCAAGATTTAGGAATAATTGCCATATATAGTAGGGGTTGACGGCTGTTAACCCCTACTATTGGTTATAGTCCCATAATTTATTCTGTAGGGGTTTGGTCTCGAAACCCCTATAATTATTAACTTATTCAATATTCAAAATTTATCTTAAATAATATATTTTATGGCTAAATTATCTGTAGAATTACAACGATATTTTTTTGATGAAGAACCTCTTAATAAAGTTACTTTAAAAGATATTATTGATTTAGCAGGAGAGAGAATTTTTGGCTTTTTATTCGTAATTTTGTCTCTCCCTTCTGCTTTGCCTGTACCTGCTCCTGGTTATTCTATTCCTTTTGGGATTTTATTACTTTTATTGGCAGTTCAACTAATAATTGGTTCTAAAACTCCGTGGTTGCCTAAGAGTTGGTTAAATAATTCAATTTCTATTGAGAAAGTACAAGGAATTTTGAAAAAAGGTATTCCTTGGTTACAGAAAATTGAGGTGATATCTCGTCCTAGATTAAGTTATATTTGTACGAGTTTTGTAGGTAGAATTATTATTGGTTGCGCGATCGCTCTGATGGCTATTTCGATGATGATTCCTATTCCGGGTACTAATACAATACCCGCGATCGGGATTTTTGTTACTGGTTTTGGTTTGTTAGATGATGATGGTTTTATTAGTTTGGGTGGGTTGGTGATTTGTGTAATGGGGGCGACTTTAAGTGGTCTAATTGTAGTTTTTGGTTATGAAGTTGTCAAGGGTGGAATTGAGTTAATTAAAAATTCTCTGACTGGAGGTTAGAATTCAGTTATCAGTTATCAGTTATCAGTTAACAGTTACAGCATATTTCGGACAAATGAGGTACAGGGTAAATAGTGAAAGTATTGTAGTGCGGGCATCTTGCCCGCGATAGATTTACCTCATAACAACGGAAAGCGCTGTATCAGTTATCAGTGCGGGCATCTTGGCCACAAACCTTATACCTGATATACCTAATTAGGATGAAATTTGCTATTTGCTACACCTTCAAAATATAGACAAAAAATTTTGAGCAAAGTTCTTGACTTTAAATAATTTTGTGGTATTATTATTCATAGTGGGAAAGGTGCGCACATATATAGTCACGGTCTAATTTATGGAATTATCGCCTCATTATATATTACTTTTGAGAAGTATGAATTTTACAAAAGGAAAGTTAATTTGGGAAAACTGATAACTGAACTATTAAAAGCTGATAATTACTAGATCCAAGTCATTGCGACTGGAACGGAGTGGAAGGAAGCAATCTCAGGGATGCCACGAGATTGCTTCCTATCGTAGCAATGACAAATGTTCAACTGGATTTTATATGATAACTGATAACTGAAATATCTCAACCTTTCCGAAAACTCCTCACAGAATATTGGATAAAATATTGGGGGGATCTACTTCGATGCCCTAAAAAAATATTCATAACAACTATAGATATAGATATAGATAAGGAGAAACTGGTGAGACTAAATCAAAATACTGTAGCAGTAGCAGGAATAGGAGTAGGAGTAGCAGGTCTAATAATTGCTGGAATTTCATTATTAGTAGATATGGGTAGCTTAGGTCTGAATGTTGTGCAAAGTCAACCCTCTTCTAATGTAAGAGTGAAACAAACAGACCGTTTTTCTTGCGAGTTACGAGAAGAGACAAATATTTGGACAGTGATGTATGACAATGGGAAGAAAAAACAACCCTGGTTAGAGATTGAGAAAACTATGGGAGGAGGTTGGTCTACTCCGAGACGATGCGACAAAATACAAGAGCGGTTAGAATATTATCGCAAAGATGGTTTACTTTCTCTGGAATATCGCAACGATCCTAATACTCCAAAACAACAAGTAATTTGTGCGAAAACTAAATTAAATAATAATGGTTGTCCGGTATTGTTGACTTTGGATGTGGGAGTAGATGGTTATAAGGCGTTGAGTGATATGACTAAAGCTTTATGGAATGGTGAGACAGTTCAGCAGAATACTGAAGGAAAATTGGCAAATTCTAATTTTTCTAGAGATTTACCTGTGGTTTACTTACAACCTTTTTTGACTAAGGAAGATAGGTTGGCAGGAAAATAGAAATAGTAGAAATAGTAGGATGTGTGACAGCATCCTTTTTTCTATTTTAGGGAAACTCAATAAATTTAGACGTCACGCCCCTTTTTTTTAGATAATCTAATAGGGCGTGACGCTGATTGTTTATCTTTTGATTGATAATTTAATAAGATCGGATTCTATATTATTCAACTTTGGCAGAAAAACTGGTAACTGAATCTGGCGATCGCCTGCTGAAAAAAAAGAAGTATAGATAATTTAGTCATCTAAAGACAACTTAAGCTATTAGCCAAGGATTTCAATCCTTGGCTAACCTTAGTTAAAATTCATTCTGATTTTTGTTGATTAATATAATCACGCAAAACTTGATTAATCATAGTTTTATAGTTTGGACTTTTATTTTTAAACCAGTTAACAATATCTGGCTCTAATTTAATCAAAACTGTTTCTTGAGGTATCGGTTCAACTCTTCTAGCTTTTTGCCAAAATTGTTGGTCAAGCTCAGGAATATCTGAAGTGTCAATTTCAGAGTCTTTTATATTTTGTAATTCTTTAAGTCGTTCCGGTGAGATAGTCATAATAAATTTTCTGTTCTTTAAGAGTTGCTTTTCTAGCTGAGATGATACGAATATTATCGTTACGTTCTGTATGAACAACAGTAATAATTATAACGCCTTGAATAGCTCCGATACTAATTTCGCGAATTTCTCCATAATCATATCTTTCATCAATAACAGTAAAAACTATGCCATAAAAAATTTCGGTTGCTTCTTCAAAGCTAATGCCATGTTTTATGATGTTCTGTTGGTTTTTGTTGTTGTCCCACTCAAACATTAAATTGGTTAGATTTTGGGGTATATAACCCTAAGACTTTTCACTATTTATAATATTCTAGAATTATCTCTTTTGAGATTAAGCTATATCCTCTTTTTGGATTTTAGGGAAACTCAATAAATTTAGACGTCACGCACCTTTTTTTTGGATGGTATATAATTTTATGGTGCGATACTGAGTTTGAGGGAAAAACTGATAACTGATAACTGATAACTGATAACTGATAACTGATAACTGAAATGGCGCACCTTTTTTTGGATGGTAATTTTATGGTGCGATACTGAGTTTGAGGGAAAAACTGATAACTGATAACTGATAACTGATAACTGAAATGGCGCACCTTTTTGAGATGATAGATAATCTCCTGTAAATTTACTCAGATTCATCTTGACTCTCACCAATTGTTTGTTGTACAGCATGGCGAATATGAAGAACCCGAACTATAGAAATTTCTGGACTTTCTACAATAGTGAAAATAACTCGATATGAATTACGCCCCCTACCGTAGAGAAGTTGCCGAATTTCTTGACTGAAGTAGTCGTTTTCCCGCGCTAAAGGACAACGTTTTGGCATTTCTGATAAAGATTCAATAGTCTTTAACAGCTTTTGATACCAATGTTTTGCTGTTTCAATTGACGCAACTTGACACAACCATTGAAATGCTTTATCTGCTTCTGCTTCTGCAACACTGGAAATTTCTATTTGATATTTCATTCTGCCACTGGTAGATTATATTTACGACGTTGTGCTTCAGCAAATTCATCAAAAGAACAAAATCGACCATTTTCAAAATCATCTAACCCTTGCTGAATACCTTTAATAGCTTCTTTGGTATCGGCAGTTTCCCAGTCTAAAACTCTGGCAAGTAATTCGCTGACAACTAGGGAAATATCTCGTCCCTGTTGAGTTGCTTTTTCCTGGAGTCGTGCTTCTAATTCTGGAGTTAGGTTAATTGTAATTGACATATATATAGTTGATATTTTGATTAATAATTTAATGTTAATATTAACATAGTGGCCAGGCGATCGCTTTCTAAAAGTTAAAAGTCCAAAGTCCAAAGTCAAAAGTTAGAAAATCGTAGGGTGTTTGACGACTTTCACTGATAACTGATAACTCAAATGGCGCACCTTTTTTTATGGATAATCTGATGGTGCATTACCCAGAAAGTTAACTGAACTTCGATAGATAAAATATATCGAACGTTCGATATATTTTATTCGACTTTGGCAGAAAGACTAATAACTGATATAGAATCCTGATAATTACTATAGCTTGCGTCATTGCGACTGGAACGGAGTGGAAGGTTTGCGGAGCATTCCGGAACGGATAGCAATCTCAGAAGTTTAGGAGATTGCTTCCCATCGTCACAATGACGACTGTTCAAGCGGATTATATATGATAAGGTTATGATTTCTGAGATAAATTGGTTATTAAAAACTGATAACTGATGTAGAACAAGTAAGGATAAACTAATAATCCGAAACTGATAACTGATAACTGATAACTGATAACTGATAACTGATAAGGCGGCTGAAACCCTTAGATGTTACAGTCTACAAGTCTCTGCGCGAGAGAAGAGACGTGCCCAACACCCCCCACCCAATCCTAAACCCACCCACACCCAACACGGTCGGGAGGTGACCTCCTTGCGTGCTCGAAAACGTTACAGTCGTCTTACTCAACCATTTTCCCCCTTGTCGCCATCCCACTTTATCTCCGAAGGCTTTCCATACTTCTGAGTCATACTCCTTTGTACCACCCAAACCCTGATAAATTTGCTTCTGCACAGAAAAGCCAAACTTACCATTACTATATTTTACCCAAAGTTTGTCAATCGTACCTAAATCCTGGCAGGGAAAATTTTCTATATCCTCAACTCTCAAATATCCTTCCGACTCCCTACCCGCCACTTTTAACATTACTGTTGCTGTTTCCTCATCTGCTTCTTTCCACTTTCCCCCCGCCAATAAGTCACGCAACTTAGTATAGTCAACCCCCTTAGCAGAAACCAGAGGTACATCCACAGACGACAGAGGTTTTCCCTGTTGAGACTTAACCTCCCCTTCCCTTTCCACCTCCCTTTGTTTCTGACTCTGAGAATTTTGTACCGACTTTAACCTTCCCTCAACCTCTTGTCGCCTAAGTTGCTCATCTTTCAGTCGCCTTTCCAACTCCCCTTGTCTCTGTACAGCAACTTGCAAACTTTCAATTTGCACCTCCACCTCCTGTCTTTTGCGCCTTTCATTCTGTAGTTGCTTTTCCAACTCCCTTTGTCTGTGAGTCTGAGTATTCACTCGTCTTTCCAACTCCCTTTCTCTTTGCGCAGAAACTTGTGGCGTTTGAAAATATCTCAACCCAACAAAAACAACACCACCACCAAACATCGCCCCACCACAAAACAATACCCACAAATTCAACCCAGAAATATCAGCATAATAAAAATCAGACTCCCGAAAGAAATTAATCGGAATACCCCAACCAAAAGTCAAACTTTGAACCCCATTCACCCTTTCCATAGCTTGCTGAAAAATCTCCCTTTCTGACTCAGACAAACTCCCCTGTACAGAAGCAAAACTTTGCACAACCTCCACATCACTCATGCCATGTACTGCCACAACCTCACCCCTCACATCCATCACAGGCGCTCCACTCATTCCACCCACAGTCAAAACTTCATAAGAAACCCCATAACCCCGTGCCAAACTATCCAAACTAGAAACTTCCCCAGAAACAAACTGAGATACCAACTTCCCACCCCGAATAGGAAAACCATCAATAAAAATCAAACTACCTTTTTTCAGATTCTCAGAATTACCTATTTTCAGCGCCGGATAATTACATTTTTCTCCTACCGCCGGAAAAGTAACCAAAGCCAAATCTATATCGCTAGGAAATATTTCTACCTTAGCGACTTGCCAGACTTTCCCATCTTGAGTCTTTAATAATCTTTCCCCTTCTCTTTTCACAACATGAGCTGCCGTTAATACGGTACAGACTCCTTTTTCTCCCCGCACGAAAAAACCTGTTCCATGTCCGGCATTTGGGTTTCTATAAAATAGTCTGACAATACTAGGTTCTAGTAGAGAGGCAATTTTTGCTGAGGATAATTGCCCAGAACAATTTGTCAGAGTTAGTGCGAGGAAAGTTAAACCAAGGATGCGAAGTAGAGATTTCATCTGTTTGGGAAGTTCGGCAGTTTGAGAGTCTGATTTTTCTTTATTTTACCTACAAGTTCAATTATAGGCTTTCCTTTCTCACCCTTCCCAATATTAGGAAATTGAAAAATTTATTGCTCTAAAAAAAGATGCACTCTTTTCCCATAATACTTATCTACTGGACAGTAAAAAGTTTTTGTATTCATAAAACAGTTGGTTTCATGCAACAAAATGCTCCAGTTCCGACTGTCTCGTGAATAGCGTTCGAGCATTTAAAAATTTTGTCAAAAGTAGCCCTGACCTACTTTTAGCTAAAAT
>JBCDJM010000130.1:0-18924 GCA_038747755.1 Cyanobacteria bacterium P01_H01_bin.35 | reverse complement strand
GGAGTATGTGAACCTAACCTCGAAGTAACCTTTGTTATCAGGAGCCGTGTGAGTTGGAAACTCTCATGCACGGCGCGTGAAGCAGAGGTGAGGGATAGCGATATCCCCATCGACTGTACCTAATTATAGCAGTTTTGGAGTTATATAGAATCTGATTTAACAGTCGTCCCTATCGAGGATAGGAAGCAATCTCAGAAGTTGAGGAGATTGCTATCCGTTCCGGAATGCTCCGCAAACCTTCCACGCAGTGACCGTCGCAATGACTTAGCTATGGTAATTATTCAGATTCTATATTAGTGAGGTACAAAATTTTATTACTTTATAGCGGTTTTCACTCATTATTGACTACAAAAATTCTTCCTTCCTCCTTTATCCTTCTCTCCTAGATAACTAAAGCCTTCCTCCTTCCTCCTTCCTCCTTGATTAAAATAACCATGAATCAAAATAATTACCAGGTGAAGTATTATCCTGAAGAATTGAAACTTTCTCTAAATTTAAACTTGGTAATTCTTCAATAATTTTTAGTTCATTTGCTCTGTCTACCAAGGGAAATGAAAACTGATGTTTATCTTGAATATATTTAACTTTTTCTCTAATTTCTTCTTTGTCAACTCGATTTCCACGACTACCAATAATAATAGTATTTTTACCGCTAGTATGGCACATATAAATATATGGAAAAACAGCTTGAATAGTTTTAATATACTCAGCTTCAAAACCATTACTTTTTAATGTATTAACAACTATAACTCCAGACTCTGATAAGTGGCGATCGCACAACTCATAAAATTCTTGAGTTGCTAAATTATAAGACATATAACCATTACCAAAAGCCACATCAATCATAATAATGTCGTAATTACTCGGCTGTTTTTTTTGTTCTAAATATTCCCTACCATCTTGAATTTTTACCTTTAATTTTTCATTTAATTCTACTCCGAAAAATTTCTGAGAAATTGACAATATATTAGCATCTACTTCCGTACATTCTATTGTTGCCTCTGGAAAATAGTGATGTAAAACTTGAGGAATACTACCTCCTCCAAAACCTGCGATATAAACTTTTTTTGGTTGACTATTCCACAACAAAGCTAACATCATTGCTTGAGTGTAAGGAAAAATTAAATATGTTGGGTTATTCAAATTAAGTATAGATTGCACCCAATTCATTTTTAAAGTTACTTGCTCTACTAATACTAATTGAATAATAAATTTAACTTTTTTGATAGTTAAAAAATGTATGCCAGAAGGTTGAGAAAAAATTACTCCATCTGGTTGTTCGTGTAACCAAGAAATTCTTTGCCGAATAGTTTCTAAATTTTTAACTTGCCAATCTTTTTGATTATTCATTTTTATTAGGGAGTGGGGAATTATTTCAGTTATCAGTTATCAGTTATCAGTTATCAGTACCTCTCAGTTATTAGTTATCAGTTATTAGTTATCAATACCTCTGGCTGTTTGCGCAGCATTCCGTAGGAAAGCATCTAGATTAAAATAGGGATTTCGAGACTAAACCCCTACAGTTTTTTATTCGTAAATTATTTAGATTAGAATTGCTATATATCTATCATCTTTCCCTTTTTTCAATTTTAATTAATACATTCGTGGCTAATAATTGTCAAAAAAGTTATTCTACCTTTGATAATTATATCAAATCCAGTAGTATCTAATACCGCCAGAAACCGGGTTTGTTTTCAAGCCAAAGTTTATAACATTTACCTCCTACAAACCCGGTTTCTTATAACACTTCCGTTGCCAAGCGGATTTGATATTACTTATGTAATTAAACTTTCTCCCTTCTAACCTTTTTTTTTGCTTCTGCACTCTTTATTCTGTCTCCTGTCTCCTGTCTCCTGACTTCTTCCCTAGTACAATTCATACTTTAATAATTTACAAGCTATCGGACCATTATAAACAGGAATTCTAGCAGAAGTTCTTAACCCCACCTGTTTAGATAATTGTTTATTTCCTGTCAAAATAAAAGCAGTCCAACCAGTAAAACGTTGTTTAAAAATATCCCCCAACATTTTATAAAATTCACCTAATTCTTCTACTTCTCCTAAACGCTCCCCATAAGGAGGATTACAAATAATAATTCCTTTTTCTGCTGGAGGTTCTAAATTAGATAAATCTGTTTGCATAAACTTAATTTTATCTCCAACACCACATTTTTTAGCATTAGCACGAGCTTGAGAAATCACTTCTAGATTTTTGTCGCTTCCCACAATTATTGATTTTAATTCAGTCAATTGACTATCCTTAGCTTCTGTCAATAAATCTTGCCAAATTGATTTATCAAAATCACGCCAATTCATAAAAGCAAATTTATTTTTAAACAATCCAGGTGCAATATTTAATGCTTTTAAACTTGCTTCTAAAGGTAAAGTTCCAGAACCACATAAAGGGTCTAAAAAAGGTAAGTCTGGAGAATATTCTGCCATCTCCAATAAAGCTGCAGCTAAAGTTTCTTTCAGGGGAGCAAAACCCATTGCCAAACGATAGCCACGCTGATGTAAACTACTACCAGAACTATCTAAACTAAGGATACAATTTTTATGTTCAATATGAGCATTAATTAATATCTCAGGATTTTTAGTATCAATATTCGATCTATAGCGAAATTTTTCTATTTGTTGTTCAGTAATAGCATCCTTGATTTGCAGAGCAGTATAATGAGTATGCTTCAATTTATCATTAGTTCCTGTACAGTGAACTGCCAATGTATTTTTAGGAGAAATATAACGTTGCCAAGGAATTTTTTTGACTTCTTTATATAAAACTTCTCGGTTAACACATCTAACTTCTGCAATAGGAACTAATACCCTAAAAATAGTTCTCGCCCAAAGATTAACTCGATAAAGCAAGGTTTTATCTCCAGTGAAACTTACTCCAGTAAATTCTGGAGAGACATTTTGAGCGCCTAAACTTTCTAATTCTTGGGCAGCAATATTTTCTAACCCTTTAGCCACTTTTGCATAGTATTGATTCATTATTCCCTATTCCATATTTACCGAATAATTAATAGTCAATAATTAATAGTCAATAATTAATTATTCATTCAACAATTAAGGTTTAAAGCCTCCCCTTTCAAGGGGATAAATCAAAAAAATTTCCTTGAGCGCCAATCCCCTTCTTTCAAGAAGGGGTAATTATTAATTATTAATTATTAATTGTTCATTGTTAATTGCTGAACACCTTTTTCCCTGTTCCCTATTCCCTATTCCCTATTCCCTAAAATTAAAATGGAGAACAATCTGAGATATAACTTCCACTACTATCTCTAGAAACTACATATCCTTGATATGGGTTTGTCACTTCTATAAATCTTTGAGTCCCACTACCAATTTCTTCATTTCCAGTAACTTCTATTCTTTGACCATTTTCTACTACCCCAACTCTACGGCTCGCCGAGTTGCGTGTCTCAAAAATATATAGTCCATTTGGTCTCAATACATAACAACTTCTTGACTTAATTCTTCCTTTAGCTTGGTAATCAATTACACGTTCTGTAAGGCCATTCTGTGTTCTTGAATCTACACGATATTGGTCCGGACCAATAATATATTCAATCCCTTGTACTGGATCATAAGCTGCCCAAGAAGTACCTCTTTTTATGGCATTACCAACAATCAACCAATCTTGCTCAGTTCCATTTTTGGGTTGACTAATAAATATATACTCACCTTTGCGAGTTTCGCAAATATTTATCTTAAAGTTTGTAGTTTCATAATTTGCTTTCTCAGAGCCATATCCATAGCAGGTCTGTCCCTGCGATGGCAGAATTACAGTCCCCAACAGTAAAGCCGTTGTCAAACCTCCAACGGTCGCTAATTGGTGTTTCATTGTTTCTCCCCTCTCTGCCATTGGATAGTAGCAAAGCTTAATAATTATACCACAAGTTGAGAAAAATATCTCTCCTAAAATAAAATAAGTCAAGTGTAATTGGATATTCTTAACTTTCTAATAAACTTTTCTATGAAAAACTTATAGTTAAATTGTGTAAAAATTTTCAAGCATCAAATAAAAATAATTATCTTAGACCATTAGGTCTCTGATGGTTGCAATAACAGACCTAGTAAAGAATAGAGTCACAATTAGAGACAATTCATATCATAAAGTTAGAAATCAAAATTAGTGGGACATTTAAACCACCCACTAATTTTAATCCACTCAAATGAAATTGATAGTGGGGGTCTTTAACCCTATTTCAATACCTGGGAAATAGTGTTATGTCTTTAAAAGCTTTATCCTAAAAGCTTTTTAGCATTTATTTACACTCTAAGTATTCTGATTTTCTCTATATATACTCTATACTTTAGCGATAAGGGCGATCGCCAATTTATTTAACGACCTACTGCAAAAGCATCAGTTTTTTCTAAATATTGCTTTTACGGCAAAAAGGTGACTTTTACTGACTAGGTGACTAAAGCTATATGCACCAAGGCTTTGAAGGGTAGTCACTGAAAATAGGTGACTGACTAAGGTGACTAATCAGTGAAATTAAGGCGATTGCTGGCCCGATTTAACTTGAGAAAATAAGGAAATGGAAAAGAAATATAGAGGTAAGGTTGGTGTATCTGAAAATAAAGGCCGACTGCGGATAACCATCCCTAAATCAGTTAGTGGTAAAGCGGGCGATTATCTGTATCTGGGTTTAAGTGCTGATAAGGATAAAAATTGGAAGATAGCACAGGCAAAAGCAAGTCTACTAGAATCAGATATTCTTTATGAAAGGGTAGATAAAACTTATGACAGATACAGGGTCCTAAAGGAGGTTGTAGCAGCAAAAAAAAAGGTAACTTTCTTGGAGCTTTTTCAAGAGTATGCAGCGGATAGAAAGAAAACAGTGAGACCTAGTAGCTTTAAGAGTAAGCAGTCGGTAGCCTTGAGTTTTCTTAGACAACATCCTGCTGTTGGAGCTATTGAAATAGATGTGGATGTAGAGGAATTTGAAACAGATAAAATAATCCAGTCTTTAAAAGACTGGTCTTCAGAAAACACTGCTTTAGCCATTTTTTACCAGTTCCATAGTTGTATCGAGTGGGCTATTAAATTAAAAAAAATCAAGAATTTGCGGATTAATCCTTTAGGTGGTTTAAAAAGTGAAATCAAACTTGATAAAAGAAAGAGGAGTAATGATTGTAAAACTTTAGCATTAAAGGCCAGTGAAAGGGATAAGATTTTAAATGCAATTGCTATTTCTGAGGAACCTTTTGTTCAGCATTACTTCAACTACTATGCTTTTTTATTCTATACTGGGTGTCGCCCAAGTGAAGCTATAGCATTAATTTGGGATGATATAGTTGATGATTATCAGTTCATCAATTTTAGCCGGGCTGTTACTGATAGTAATGATGGATTACGCGAATTAAAGGGCTTAAAAACTCAAGATAGTAGACTATTTCCTATTAATAATCAGGTGAAAAATATACTGGCAAATCAGAAAATATGCCAGCCAGATAATCCTGGGAATAGAATTTTTGCTAGTCAGAGAGGAAAGTTTATTGATACTAAAGCTTTGAGAATGAGGGTATGGAAACCAATATTATCAAGTCTTAGTATTGACTATAAAAGACCTTACACTACAAGACATACATTTATTACTTTATCCTTAGAATCAGGCATGGCTGTTAAAGACATAGCAAAACTGGTAGGAAATACAGCACCTATTATTTACAAGCATTATGCCTCAACAGATATCAGACAGATACAAGTACCAGACTTGTAGACTTCTTCACTTGCGTAGAGGGATATACAGGGACTGACCTGGAATCTCTCTATTAACACCGATTAGTTCAACAAATACCTTTGAATCCCGCTCGTACCAAGCTTTCTTTAGTTTGTGAGCTTCAGCTACAAAACTTCCCTTCTGACGTTTAATCAGGTGAACAAGTGGGTATTTTTGGTACTCTCCAGCTAATCTTTCTTGATTTATTCGTTGGTAAGAAACGCCTGCAATTTCAACCAAGTCAGGCAAGTTTTCTGGTGATTCATTCTGAATTGCTAACATCAATCCCCACGACGGGGTATTGTACTCTGGGCGTTTCTCAGACTTGACCCAACACTGTTGTCCAGTGGCTCGAACTTCTACTTTAGTAACTTCTACTTCCTCACCAAGTTCAAGGTCAATTACTTTATCTCCTGGTTTAAAAATATCATCTGCGGTAACAGGTGCTGTTTCAGTGACTGACTGACTAGGTTTAGTGGTAGCAAGAGTTTCAGGATTAGTCACTAAATCAGGTGACTGACTGCTGACTGATTCAGTAGGTAATTGTAAATCAAACTCTTCAAAAGCTTGTAATAGTTTTGGTGATATCTGCCCGTCATCATCTGTTAAGTTAAAGCCTCGGTAGTGTTTTTTGGAAAAATCTTCTCCTGGTTTACGATAAGCAATATTTCTAGCTCCTTTGGTAAGCTCATAGGTTGCCATAAATTTGTCTAATTGTGCTGCCGTCTGTGTCTTGCTAGCTCCATCAAGCTTGTCATTGATTTCTTGTCTTGATATTTTGTTAGTTCCTTCTGTCAGTTTCTTGTAAAATAGTGGAATCAATATATCCTGGACATCAGGGTTACGCCAAACTGACTTGCTGGCTTCTAGTTCTGCTAGTGCTGAGTTGTTTTGGTCTAACCAGTGAGGTTCATTGTGAGCTATAGCAGTCATTACCGCCCCCCACAGCTTGCCTCTGCTTTGCTTGACGTAATCTATATCTATCTGTTCTCCCTTTTTGTGGGTTAACGGAATTACCCAGAAACGTCTATTACCAGTCTGGTCTGTGAGAAATTCGTTTTTGTTGGTAGTACCACAAATAGAAAATCCTCTGTTCATTTTTTTAGAACTTCGGGCGTAAGGGGGGCGGATATTGTCAGTCTTGGATGTGAGGTAGGCTTTAACACTAGACTCTTTTGACTTGTCAAAAATATTTTCCAATTCCGACCACTCAACTATCCAGGCGTAATGAGGTTTAATTTTTTCATCCTTGTCTGAAATGTTCCCCATGTCATCTGTGAAAAAATCGATTCCTGCTAAAGCCTCAAAAAATGTTGATTTGCATAGCCCTTGGAATCCTTGTAGAATCAGGGCATTATCAAATTTTACTGGCTTGTCAGATAGTATCCGTCTAGCAGTACCAATTAACCATTTTCTGACCATCAGTACATGAATAGGTTTTGTAATCTTTAGCGATCGCTTAATAAATTCATCAATGAAGGCGGAATCTTGTACAGGTAAACCTTTCAGGTAGTCTCTGACTGGGTGAAATTTTGTAGCTACTCGTTCTATTAGTGGGTAAAACTTGTCTAAAGCGCCCGTGAAATAGAAGTGGAAATGTTCATCTATTAATGCGGGTAAGTCATAACCTACCCCATTAGGATACATTTCACTGACTGATTTTCCATCTATTTCATATTCCATCGTTAGCAGGTTCAACCTCAGTCTCTCGTGTACTTTTAACTCTTCACGCAAAAACCTCTCATTTGCAGAAGGGGAACCAGCGCCTATTTTCCAACTGTTGCAGGATTTATCCCATCTAATATGCTTAGGTTTGAATTTGACTGAGGGTTCGTTGTTATCTGTGCTGTTATTCTCATCTTGCTTTGCGGATAAAGGTTTCAACTCTCTCTGCTCACTCTCAACTGCATTTAAGATATCCTCAGCAGTAAGATTGTACTCTTCAATCCAGTCAGCTACATCTGCACCACCACCAGAGTTAAGTCTATCCCACAATCCAGACTCAGGGTAAGCGTAGAGCCATTCAGCATTGGGGAAGTCTTTGGCAATTTGTTCGGCGTGCTTGATTCCCTTTGTATCGCGGTCGGGGCAAATGACTACTTTAGCGCCTTTCAATTCTTGAGAGTCAGACTCTTTCCACTGGCCAGAGCCTCCTATGTTGCAGGTCGCTGGAATGCCTAATCCCCGTAAAGTCTCAGCGGTTGACTCTCCTTCCACTATGAATATTTTTTCGCCATTGGCTATGGCTAGCTTTACTTCCTTATATTTGTAGATAGGGATTTCTGTTCTGCTGACGTTGACAGTGCCTGGTTTTTCCTTGTCTTCTGATAAGCCGTTGATGTATTGGTTTCTATTGGCAACCCATTGTTGTTGATAAAATTTCTTTTTGCCATCCCCATAGTCCTCTCTTTGAACTCTGACAAGAGGTTTGCCATTCCTATTGGGGTAATGATAATATCTAGTCTGTTTTAGTCTGTGTGGTTTTTCCCACTTATCTTCCCACTCACCAGCTTTCTGTTTGGTGGCTTTGAAGATAGCTTTGGTGTCCCCACAGTTATAGCAGTCGTACTTGCCGTTGTTTTTATTGATTGAAAGATTGTGGCCACCGCAGTTGGGGCAAGTATATTTGCCTTCCTTTGAGCGATCGCCCAATAAGTGAAGGTAATCACGAATATCAAATTCCGAAGGGTTGCCGGATTCAATTTTATCTGTTATAATTTTATTCATAATTTAAAAAAAACAAACGGAGGGAATAACTGCGAGTGTTACTGCCTCCGTTTTCTTTTGCTGGTAAAACTACAAAATATTTTTAGGCATATTACTCCTAGCAGAAGCCTCTTTCCTTTAAGAAGTTGAATACTTTAGTGTGTTTAGTCTCGTTTCATTGAAATACTTGCAGTTGAGGATGGCTTGTACAGAGACTTCTGCTTGAGTTCAGCCTATTCAATTGTCAATGTTAGTTATCTGCGAGTTTTCGTCTTTATGTTATCCAGAGCCTTTGTTTTTCTTCGCAAAACCTTGTCACCTAGGAGCAATTTTAACCAAATAACTTGAAGGTTGCAACTACTTAAGCAATTTAATTGTTGTTTTATATCTATCAAAAAATAAGTGTGTTAAGTACAAAAAAACATTAATGATGGGTCTAACCCCTTATAGGCGATAGCTTATATCGACTTTCGCTCAAGAGAAAAAGGAACTACCTAATCGCCCAAAACAAGATAGGCTGAAAGTCTTACAAATCAAGATATTGCTTCACTATTACTGCATTCTAGAAATTGTTACAATTCTTTATAGTGTGACATTCCTACTAAAAAAACTGTGATATTATTAGAAGTTTTTTGATTTTTCTTGAGCTGTAGGCTGTGCAACCAAAAAAAACGAATGGGGTGTAGTCTTTTTTGGAGAATGGCTTCACAGGGTAAAGGCTTGTTAGAGTAAAGAGGCATTCTCAATCTCTAGCCATTCTCTTTAATCACTAACTAAATCTGTAATATTTCTTTAATAGCTTGAATTTTTTCCACAGCTATATCACCAGACATATTCGTCAAGTATGAGTTTGAAAAATTCAGCAGCAAATCAATATCAGTTTCTAGGTTTGACCGAGATTTGTAAATCCGCTCATTGACATCTACAGAATGGCCTAGTGACCTGGCTCTTATTTCTTGAGGTACACCATACTTCTCACCTAGCTGATTAGCTAAATGTCGAAAAGCGTAAGGTTGAGTTACAGGGGACTTCATCCTCTTTAGAGCTTTCCAAAACCTATTAGAAAATAAGTTGACAAGTGTTTTAGGATTAGTTGAGCGAGTATTTATGATTGGCAGTTTTGGTCGGGACAATCTCAGTTGACTCCAAATGTTTGTATCAAGTATCAGGGGGCGCGCAATTCTTGCTCCTGTTTTGGTACTCGTATTGAAGTATGTAAATTCTCCAATAACTAGCAACATATCTGTATTACTAGGGTCGTTGATAGCTTTGATAGCAATATTGCCTTGAGGCCAAGATTTTTTAAGGTTTTGTGATGCTGCAACTTCGGAAGGTCGTAATCCATAAGTAACACACATAGCACATACCCATAGCCAAGGTTCATCACATTCTGCACAGTATTGGCTATGTTCTTGATGCCATTTATAAAATTCGTTCCAAGAAATGCTTTGTTTTGGCTGGAATATAGTTTGAGTAATGTCGATACCATCAAAAAGTTTAATTAGTTCTTGGTTATTGATAGCTTTTGAAGCTATTTGTTTATAAACGTAGTAAGCATTTTTAAATGATTTTGTTCCAAGATTCCAACTATATAATGCTTTTTTCAAGGATTCTAATGTAGGGTGCTCATCCCAACTTTCTACCTTGTTGAAATAGATAACTTTAGTATCATGGTAAGAGCTTTGGTCACTTATGTTATTTCGATTCCGTCTACGTTTGCTGTTTTTATGGACTCCATTAAAATACTGTTCTTCAATTTCTTGAAATATTTCCCGATAAGTTTTCTTTTTGTCCCCTGTGGTTTTTATTTGACTTATCATTGCTGAAATTTTACCCCTCATAAACAATAATCTCACTCTCCTCAAAATGGTCGGGATGAGTCAAAAACGCTGGCAATTTTTCCCAAGCATTATCAAAGGAGTCACACAGAGTGTCTTTATCATCAACAATCACCCTATAATTTCCGTCACCCATCTTAGTAATTGAGCAGTTCATAGCTCCATCATTAAAAGCACCAAAAAAACTTAATCCATCAGCAACAAATCTACCAGGGATATCAGTCTCAACCCCATCAAAAGTAATTACGTTACCCGGTTCGTATCCGTTGTAAATATACCTTTTCCAATAACATCTTTTAGTCATTTTCTTTGACCCATTCAGTGTAAACTCTGACATCACCAGGGTCTTTCCTACTAGGATAATAAGTTGGTTGTTTAGCAAGCCTAAAGCAGTCTCTCTTTAACCAATTATCCATTGATGCCACAAATTCTTCTGCTAGTTCTTTACCGCTAACAAGCCTGACTTCAATTGTTTTTCTGATACTCATAAACACCTTATTTTTACTAGTGATTGCAGTTAATGATTGCACAACATTTGCAATTAATAGTTTTATCAAATAAACTCTTTAATTATTGCGATTGCAGTCTTGCCAGTCTGAAAATTGCGACCAACTAATTTGAGGATATTTTCGATAATGTAAGTATCGCTCTTTCCTGCTTTCACTGCTGATATTGCGTCTAATATCGCTGGCATTGATATCGGACTTACGCCTTTTAAAGCTTGACTTATAGCGCTTACGCTGTCACTTGTAGTAACTTCCTGTAAGTTTTTGTGTAAGTCATCATAACTGTTAGTTGATTGCATGATATCACTATCAATAATTGTGCTATCATTTCTGTCTTTAACTAATGAAAATTGTTTGATGTTAACGGGATGATTTCCTTCTTTAAAATCTTGATAGTGTCCGTGGGTTGGATGCAATGACAATTCATCATCGACTAGGCAAGGATAAGCTTGATTAGTGATAACTGGCAACACTTCTTTTAGACCTGTTCTCCTAGCAAATTTAACTGCTACTTTGCACAGTCTAATACAAGCATAATTCTCTAAAAAATCTCCCATACCTTCTAATCCCATTGCTTTAGTATTGCCAGACTGAGAACAGAAGAAAATTAGCATATTAAACTTGCGACATTCAGAACCTAATCTGATAATTGCTTCTTCTATTAAGTTGCCTTTTTTCTGTTTATTTGCATAAGCAATTATAGACGGCCATTCATCAAATACATAGATAGTGAATGGTAAGTTTTGGTTTTGACGTTTCTGTTCTTTCCTGTTGTCTAATTCTGTTAATGCCTCCTGAATTTTAGTTAATATTTCATCGTATTTGTATACCACTGGGATGCCTTTGTCAAAATCTTTTCCGTCGTCGTGAGGGTTGCAAATAGTTAGTCTTTCAATAGTACCTATTTCTCCACAAAGATATTTAATTAAACTTGACTTACCACATCCAGAATTACCCATTAATACGATACTTACCCCCCGCTGCAAAACATCCTTTAGTTGGATAGGTTGAATGTCGTTTACTGGTTTGGCCTCTGGTAATAATAGCGGAGTGGCGATCGCCGATTTAAGAGACTGTCTGAACTGTGTAAGCTCGGCATCATCAGCTATTTGGGAGTATTTAGATAGCCTACTATTTATCCGACTAAGACGATAAGCAGTTGCCAGTAATGCACAACTACACAAATACACTAATGCCTTATTGTGCCTATTGGCATATAGGTGTTGTTGTGGCAGGTTGGTAAAGTTGTAGGGAATGCCAGTTCGGATGGTACAAGCTGCAACTATGGCGGTTGATAAGCCTACTAAACGGCAACCCCATTCGATTGATTGAAGAAATGGTTTAATATTGTTAGTTAGCATGATGCTCTTTTAACCTTGTGAAAAATTGCTAGAGTTTTGAATCCTAGCTTTTTACTTTTAGACAATCCAAACTGATAGTAAGACTGTGGTTAATGTACTGATAAACAGTAAGGTTTTAGCGTAAATATCTTTAATCTGTTGTGGGATAAATAGCAAAGTTACTAAGGCTATTAACAGCAATATTAGTAGTGGAAAATAGGTCAAGATTCTAATTAAGTAGTGGTCTTGAGATAAGATAATTGCTGTTGCATATCCTAGAAAAGCTAGACAGATTAAGTCAAAGTGTAGATATCTTTTAGCCAAGTTTTGAATATTGATTAGTAGCTGCTGCATAATTCTCTGGCTATTTTATCTGAATGTTTGTAGAAATCTATTGATTTTACCTCCTAATTATTGTTAAGAATTTCCGTTTCTGTGGTTTTACTATTATTTGCTGTAACTGCTTCAGTGCCTATAAAAGACAGAGTGATTGCAGTTATAAATAATGCCATTACGAGAGTTGCTAATATTGCTGAGGTTGATGGCTTTTGCAGTATTAAATACTCAATTATGCCATTAACTCTTTTTGCTTTGTCTTGGTAGACAATTATTGGTTTAGTCATCTCCCTAATATTTCCATTGCAAAGTGAAAGTCGTTTTGTGGAGGATTGCACCAAATGTTAGTAATTGCCCCCCATAGTTGCTTAAGTGTTTCGCCTATTTTGTAGCCTATTGAAAAGGCAATTACTGATAGTTTCATGGTGTGGTTTTGCCTCCTAAAAAGATAGGTTATTATTAGTAAATTTATTTTTGTACATAAATCAAAAGCTAGGCTAGCACTAAGTTTTGATTACTGTAACAAGATTAAAACTAATGGCGATTAACTTTCATTAATTACCCATTGTGCAACTGCTTTTTTGTCACGTTCACTCATATCTTTGACTTGGGGATATGACTTTTCAATTGCTTCATAAATACTTTTTTTTGTCTCTTGTGAAACTTCCGGTGGGTAGCCGTCGTAATCTAGTTCACGGTTAACTTTATCGCTGGCTCCGTAATAGCCTAAACATTTTGTCATAATAATGGAATTCCTGTTGCTAAATAGATATGTTCTTTGAATTGTTTTTGAGGTTGTTTTGACTCCAGTTGTTTCAATCGTTTCTCTAGGTTTAAGACTCTTCTGAACAGGGCAAGAGTGAGAATTTTTGTTGATACTTTTTTACGTCTACTACTGGCTTTGAATCTAACATTTGGGATAAGGGGTCAAAGGCTCCTGTAATAGCATCAACGTCAAAATCTAAGGATAGTTGGTTGATATTTCTCAGTTCCTCTTGAATACCTTCACTTCGTTGCAGTTCTGACATGATTAAGCCATCGACAAAACCTTGATTTCTGGATGAATCATGTACTTGGGCTTCTTCTAATCCATACTCATAACCTGCTGCTGCTGTTTTGATTAAGCTGGATTTTTTAGCCTTAACAATTATGTCAGCTCGGCTGTTAGTTGCCTGTTGAATTTTGCTAGTAGCTGAAGTTTTGGCTTTTGGCTTAGGTTTTTGCTGTTTCTGAGTTGTTTGCTGATTTGAGTTAGTGTTAGTTTCCTCGGTCGGTTTGTTATGAGAAAATGAGCGACTGTTTAGGTTGTCTAGATTTTGTAAATCCATTGGTTTTGTAGTTCCTTAAATTCTTGGTCTAGGTCTATTTTGATTGACTTTAGTATCTCTTGGGGAGAGTGTTCTTGTAACAACTGCTGATACAGTTGGCGACCAAAAACACCGCTTTTGCCACGCTCTAGGAATAGTCGGAGAGCATACAGGAGCTTAATCTCACCCCAAGTGAAGTGAGTGTAGTTTAACTCTAGTAATTTGTAGTCTTTGATGAAGGTGTTTGGGTGTTTGATGCCAAACATTTTTTTGACTGTTTTTTTTGGTATTAATCCTTGGTTATTATGGTTAATTACCTCCGGTTTGATTACATTCATGTGGTATAGATTTTGCGGTAAAAAGTCTCTACCGCGTGAATTATTTTGGGTAAAAATCAAACTGATTTAATCAGTTTTGAAAAAATGAGTTTTCTGGATTTGTTTTAGCAATTTGATTGCTGTGTCTATCCTTTGCTCTGGTGTTAACCTTAGTAAGTTGTCGGTTAACCAAAGAATTTCTGGGACTTCTCCATTGCCTTCGTAGCCTTGAGGAATTAGACCAGTTGTTAGTTTATTTGTTAGGTCTATTTTTTCGTACCAGGTTAGGTTTTGGGTGGGAATTTTCACAGTATTAATGTGATAGTTTTTCTAAGGTTTTGGGCTTAGATGCACTGTTTTTATAAGTCGGTTGAGGTACTAGCTACGGTGCTTAGATAGCGTCACTGGCTACGTCTCCTACTTTCCCTCTGTTGCTTATGGATTCATTATAGCACGACATAGCCTATTTAGCCTAGTTAGCTGACATAATATTTTTAGCTTAGTTAACTTAGTACGCCTACTTGCCAGGTTGTCGTATATAGCCGACTTAGACGACAATGGGCATATAGGTTATGTAAGGCTAGTAGTATATTTATTTCGATATGGCTATAAACAGTAGTTCAAAAGCAATGAGAATTTATTTTGATGAAAACGATATAGAGGTAAAAGGTGACTTTAAGTTGTTAGCCGCTAAAGCAGATATTCCAATGAGCAGAAGAGCTGTAGAGCTAATGAAGCTAGATATTGCTTACTGGAAGGCTACGGGAGAAATTTTGGAGTTAGGCCAACCTGACGCGGTGGTGGGAAAATTGTCAAACCAAGGACGCGAAAATTATGAAGATAAAATAGCCAGCAACGGTCATTCAGGGCCAAAGAAAAAAAATGAAGTTTAGGTTGAAATCTAACTATGTATAAAATTTTTTGTTTTTATCCCCTATCAGGAGGCTCTTACTCTTATCCAGAACAGGTGGCTTTTGCAGACCCACTACTAAGATTTGAAAGAAACTATAGACCAATGATTGGGGACATTTTTATCTTTCATTTAGATAACAACCCTTTAGGAGGCAATTTTGAGACTCCTTTTCAAGGGTTTGAGGTTGAAAAAATTGTAATTTTTACCAATGAAGTCTTTCATTGTTACGGTAGAATTCACAATGCAATAGAAGACTTAACCCCTTTACATATTGATAAACCTGGATTGTATATTGGCCATACAGACGAACAAATACGAGCCTTTCCAGAGCGTTATGGTCTTGATTTCAGCAAACAGAGTAATGATGATGAGTAATAAATTTTGATTATGACAAGGTAGGAGAACTGCTAGAAGAACTAGCAGGCAACCAAGTCAAAGTCAGCTTTGATGGTGAGGAGAAAGCCTTTTATAGTGATGAATTAGAGCTGGTAGAAACTGAGTAGAAGCGATCGCCGATACCAAACTAGACATCACAAAATTCAAAGGCCACAATATAACTAATAACTCTACGGCAAACCAGAAATGAAAAAACAAAAACAACAGCATGAACGGAGTAATGTAAATGTAGCTGCTACAAATATCAATGTAGTTACTCAAGAATTGTGAGGTTTTACGCGAGATAGGTTAACCTATCTGACGAATTTTCTATAAATTTACAAGGTTTGGTAATATCTCACCTTTTTCACTAACCAAGCTTATTAATTGGGGCCATTTATGTAAATAAATTGTGGCGTATTGAAATTTGACATCTGCTATGGGTCGATACCTGGGTTCCCTGACTTGTTCTCCTAAGACTGTAATTTCTTTAGGTATAGTAGGGTAATTTTTCTCTGGTTCTTCAGGTAAATTACTGCCAAAATATTTGGAGTTGTATGTGTGACCTTGAATTGCTAATACTTTATTGACAATATCTAAGGCTGTTGATTTATTTCTGCATAGTAACTGAAGCTGGTAGCCTTGCTTCCAAACACAATATGGGTACATTTCTTTACCCTTTTTCCATACATAGCCACCATCATCAAAAAACGAAGCTTTAATTTTCTTGGCTAGTTGATTTAAGTCAGCCTTGGTTATTTTGGGTAATGGTGATTCTGGGTCGTCAGATTTATCCATCAAACGAAAACTTATCTCACCAGCGACAGGGGAAAAGCTAGGTTCAACATCTGCCACATCCTCCAAGAAATGTAGAAAAACTCTTGGCTGTGTACGACGCATGATTTTATCTGGTGGGATGTAGGGGATATTGTTGGCAGCGACTAGAGACTCTTTCATCCTATCCAACAGCAATTGCATCAACAGCAAATAAGGACCAGCCAAGACTTCAGAATTACTTTCAATCGTCCGGTCTCTCCAGAACCTAATCACCATATATCCCCTCTCTCTAGCCTGTTCTTTAGTGAGAAGGTTTAATTTTTTGGGGCGATTAGCTACATCTTTTCCCCAAGGTTTCAACTTACTTGCTGCTGGCTGTTTGGTTGAGGGTAGGTTTTTCTGAAACTCATATTCAAAATCATCAAACCATTTCTCAAAATCGATTGTATATCCCAAGCGATCGCCTAACATATCATGTTGAGCTTTTAGAAGCGATGACTGCTGGAGGATTGACCATTCTGGCCCCGCTAAATAATAACGTTCTTTTTGGTCTAAATTCTTGTTTGGGGTAAATTCGTAGAGGTCAAAACTAGCTCGTTCGTAGATATCTCCAGTCCCAGTTGACCCATTAATAACTGTCGCTTTGTTACGCTCCGACAACTCTTTTAATATTTGCTGTTCCCATGTTTCTTGTTTGGCCATCTTTTTTTTTAGTAAGTTACTATCTCTACGCTTACCTAAAATTTTTTCTAAATACCTAATATCAGTCCTTTTGAAATGTTTGGATATCTCTCAGGCGATTGCCTGAAATTTTCTCAATGGATTACTGAAAAATTTGAATTAAGCTCACAATCCCAAAAAAAAATCAGAGGTCAGTGAAAAAAATTAACGAAATTCAATCTTTATTCAAGCCAACTTCTTATAAGTTTGCAAAAACTGCAATAATAAAACCTTTTGTTATACCTTTTCTTTATATTAGTCACCTAGTCAGTAAATAAGCTACTAAAACGACACAATTAAAAATCAACTACTGACATATCAGCGGCACTTTTTATACCAACTGTTAACCTTAGTCACTATAGTCAGTCACCTATTTTTAGTGACTACCCTTCAACAGCTTACTCCATATAGGTTTAGTCACCTAGTCAGTAAATAGGCTACTAAAACTACACAAAAAAATGGAGTGGACAAAAACGGAAGTATAGAGAACTATAGATTCTCTATACATTTGTCTCTATCCCTCTATACACCGCTCAGGCAGGAACAGCTAAAACCAATACTTGGTAGTCATTACAGCTTTTTGCTTTGTGTCAAAAGGAATCTCATTTATTCAATACCTGGGAAATAGAAAGTTAAATTTTATAATTATTTATGAAAAACTTCTGAGGGATAACTTCTCATTTCCGATCTACGAGGGAAGCGATAAAATGGTTCCTGATACAATGGCCATTCGTTTTCTTATGATAACTGTATAATTGCATTTCATATAACTTTGAGATTGTTTGCCTGTTACCCTTCGTTAGACTTGGAACAGTTGCCAGGAAAAAGTATATTTTCTCCAAAATTATCAGCTAAGTTGTCTTGAATATCATATTATTATCAATAATTTCTACCTCTGTAAAAGAATAAAAAAATCAAAGAGGAGTAGATTACTAATATTAAATCAGTTAGCAATTATCGTGTTTATTCTGGGTTTATACTAAAATATTAACTCTATAGCCTCAATTTCTGAGACACCACCAATAATGAGTGACGAGGTATTTGGTGGCAATGTAATTGGTGGAACTGTTTCAAATATTATGAAACCATTACTTTCAAAAGTTTGTCCTAAAGTAATTGGAGAACCTATTTCTTCACCATTAATATCCAAAAAAAGCTAAGGAAGAAGGCTTTAGTTATCTAGGAGAGAAGGCTTTAGTTATCTAGGAGAGAAGGCTTTAGTTATCTAGGAGAGAAGGCTTTAGTTATCTAGGAGAGAAGAAAGAAGAAAAGGAAAAACCTTACATTCAGGTAAATATTTACCCAACTTTTACACAAACGATACGAGCGGACATGATATTAGCAATTATGGTGTTTGTTCTCGGTCTGTAGGAGTCGAAGCAAAGATTAGGACATTTCTAAATCCTGTTAGCGGATCTTTTCCCTATACGAAAAATCCTTTGACAGTTTACTATTCCCTATTCCCCAGCGCTATATACTAAGATATTAACTCTAGACCATCAATTTCTGAGAGACCACTAATAATGAGTGACGAAGTATTTGGTGGCAATGTAATTGGCGTAACTGTTTCAAATATTATGAAACCATTACTTTCAAAGGTTTGTCCTAAAGTAATTGGAGAACCTATTTCTTCACCATTAATATCCAAAAAACTGATTTGATTATTTATATTTGATGAAGCATATTGAAAAGAAAGAGTAGCTGATTCTGTTGTTTCTGTAACATTAAATACCTCTCCTAAAGACAAGACAATTAATTCTTCACCAGTAATACTATCAACTCCTACAGAATCTATAGGATTGGGAGAAAATCTAGTCCTGGGATTTTCAGGTATAGGTGCTGGGGGAGTCGTGGGAGAATCATTATCAAATAATTGTAGTACAGCATTGTTGGGTGTACCAATAGTTGCACTTCCACTAATATCAGTTAATAATAAATTGACTGTTTCTGTTACTTCTACTAAATTATCGTCAATAATTGGAATTTCAATACTTTGAGATATTGTGTCTCCATCTGCAAAGAAAATCGTATTAGAATTTGGGTTAGTATAATCTTGATTCT
>JBCDJM010000129.1:0-18949 GCA_038747755.1 Cyanobacteria bacterium P01_H01_bin.35 | reverse complement strand
TAGTAAGTTTATATTTCCTCCACTTGACTATTTTGCTACAGAGTTTTTGCGTCGCCCCCAGGTGCGAGAAAATATTAGTCGTGCTGCTTATTTTGATAAAAGTTTTGCTAGTTCAGATGCTAATATTTGTGCCAGATTACATCTAGAAATGGCTCGTTGGAATAAAGCTTTAATTTCTTTTACTAAAAGTGGTGGATATGGTAATTTCAAAGATAAATTGCCTTCTTTGAAACAGCAAACTTTGATTTTGTGGGGAGAGAATGATAAGATTTTGGGTACTGGTGATGCTGCTAAATTAGAAGGAGCGATCGCTAATTCCAAACTGATTTGGATTCCTAATTGTGGTCATGTTCCTCACTTGGAAAAAGCAGAAGTTACTGCTAATTATATTCTGGATTTTATTAGAGAAAATTAGTGATAAATTTTTGGTAGTCCTGCATAGTAATGTTAATTAATGGATAATGGATAATTACCTCTCCCATTTAGGGAGAGGATTGACTAAAAGGAAAAAATTTATTTCTCTTAGGGTGGGCAAATCTACGTTATATCATGTTCGGATAATCAGTTATAATAAAGTTTCAGGATTGACAGTACCGATAGTACCAAAGAAATACTGAAATTCTCTTGACTTTTCTCCTTTCTTCCCTCCTGACTCCTGACTCCTGACTCCTGACTCCTCACAACAGTTATTTATAAGTATTCAACCGAACATGATATTATATAGTAATGGCAAAATTATTTTATCTTAATTACAGATGTTAAGCATGAATACTAATTTAAAATTTAATGCTATTCAAATCTTTTCTTTCTCCTGACTCCTGACTCCTAGAGCAATACGATAACTAATTACCCGGATTCTATATGAGATAGTTCCTTGCCTAGACTTACACTTTGGAGAAAGTAAGGCAGAAGGCAGGAGGCAGAAGGATTTTCCCATTACGACTTAGATTCTATACACAAACGAATCGCACACCGGACATGATATAAGTCCTGTTTGAATAAAAAAAATGGTCAATCTATGCTAATTTGGCGAGTGCAGTTAAAAGCACCTAAAAAAATGACCGAAAAATTTTGGTTTCTAGCCTCCTCTTTCAAGAGGATAAAAAAAAGTTCCATTCCGTATTTTCAAGCCTCCTGCTGAACAAGGAGGTACTGATAACTGATAACTGATAACTGAAATGACCACTACATCTCTCAGTGAAACTCAGAGTAGCGTCAAGCTCTCTGTTTTGGCAAAAAATTCGGCAACCATTCTGTTGTTGCAAGCCGCAGGAACAATCTTTACTTACCTCACCCAAGTTTTCCTTGCACAATGGATGGGGAAAACCGAGTATGGAATTTACGAATATGTCCTCTCTTGGTCTTTAGTCCTGGCTATTCCAGCAAGTTTGGGATTGCCTCGGGCCGTATTGCGTTTCATCTCAGAATACCGCGTCCGAGAGGAATGGGCAGAATTATCAGGATTGCTCTTGAGCAGTTGGCAGTTTACCGTCGGAATAGGTTTGCTGCTCTGTTTAGGAGCTACAGAAATAATTTCTTTCCTCGATCGCTACCATAGTTTTCCTTATGCCTCTGTCTTGCTGGTGGGAATTTGGCTAGTGCCACTGCAAGCTTTAATCCAGTTACAAGAAGATATGGTTCGCGGGGTGGATAACATTCCTTTGGCTTATGGACCATCGAAAATACTCTGGCCTCTTTTTGTGCTAGGAAGTGGTTTTTTCCTGTTTCACCAAAACCACAGCCTGACTGGCATCCAGATGACTCGAATGGCACTGGTGACTCTATTAATAGTAGTTGTCTTTCAGGTTGCCTGTCTCTGGTTCAAATTAAAGGAGGAAATCGGTCAAATCAAGCCAGTTTACAAACCTCGCCAATGGTTGTTGGTAGCACTTCCGTTGTTTTTAAACCGGACTTTTGAAATTCTATTAACACAAACGGATATTATTATGGTGGGAGTCTTGGTTGGAGTTGGAGCTGTTGGCATTTACAGTGCAGCGGCAAAAACGGCATTGTGGACTGCTTTTTTCTTGCATAGTATTAATCTCGCGACTACACCGGCTTATGCCATTCTTTATGCTCAAGGCGATCGCGAAGAATTACAAAAAGTGGTCGCTAAAGTAAACCTGTGGATTTTTGTTCCATCTGTAGCGATCGCAATAATTTTAGCGATTTTTGCCCAACCCATTCTCAGCATTTTCGGTCCGGAATTTTTGGTATCTCATTGGTCCTTGAAAATTCTAATTATTGGTTACTTGGTGGATTTCTTGTGCGGACCAGTTGGCAATCTAATGGTGATGACGGGTTATCAAAATCAAGCTGTTGTCGTTTCAGGTTTTTGTGCATTTATGAATGTCGGATTAAATGCCATTTTAATTCCTCAGTTTGGGGTAGAAGGAGCAGCGATCGCCACAACTTTGACTTTAGTGACTTGGAATGTTTGGCAATGTATTCTAGTTATCAAAAATGTTGAGATAAATCCATCAATTTTTTACTATTTACAAATAGACTTCTTGCAGAAGTCAGGGAATAGGGAATAGGGAATAGGGAATAGGGAGTAGGGAATAGGGAATAGGGAATGAAATTAACAATTTCATATCTTGAATTGATTTAATTTTTGATTTTTGGAGATATCTAATACGTAAAAAATATACATAGTCTAGGAAATTATTCACAAGAAAACAAGATGACAATTTTTTTTATTCAAAATTCAAAAATTTTGGTTCTAACTGAATTTCAATAATTGTTTAATTAAGGATTCTTTTTCTCGTTCTTCTCTCTTCTCGAAAAAATCAAAAATATTTTGCTGATTTCAAGCCTCTGACTTTCCGGCTCATGCTCGCAAACAAGCAGAGGTTATAATGAGCGAATTAATAATGCAAGAATTTTGAATTGATATGAAAGCAACCCAACTTATTATCGAAAATCGTTACCGGAAGCCTGGCGATCGCCTAGTTGTTAGTGTCGATGACTTTACTTATCGAGAAGGGGCGATCGTGAATCCTGATACTATCATCAACGACCCCAATATTAGCTTGTATTGTTTGGATGACAAGCATCAACAAGCTATCTTTGTGTCCTTATCCTCTGATATTAAGCTCTCACGAGTGCCTTTCTATTATCAAGCTCAGTTTGATAAGGCCCAAAGTTTGATTGCGCTTACGTATGAATGCTTGCATGACCTTGCCGAGCGAGTCAAGACTAAATTGGAAAAACTGATTCTAGTCTACTCAACGGGGCGCTCTGGCTCTACTCTGCTGAGTCACATTTTGAATGAATCAGGTAACGTTGTAAGTTTCTCCGAGCCGGATATGTTGACTCAATTGGTTCATTTACGAGAGCAAAAGGTTGGTGCGAAGGGCGATCAAGAAATAACATCTTTAATTCGTGATTGTGTCCGACTGATTTTTAAGCCAATTCAAACAGGAGAAGTTTCTCATCAGGCAATTAAATTTCGCAACCAATGCGTCGCCCTGATCGGGCTTTTTCATCAAGTATTTCCAAATGCAAAGAATCTTTTCCTATATCGTAATGCAATAGATTACGTTGCTTCAGAATATCGATTGATGATTCGCTATCGGTCTCCCGAATTAGTTTCAGTAGATCGTGCCTTAGCTTGGCTTGAGGGATATCACGGTACTATTGCACTAGAAAAGCTAGGCATTTGCCTGAAAAAAGATGTATTATCGTGGGTAGAATGTTTTGCCTTGAATTGGGTGATTATCATGGATCGTGCCTTGAATTTTTTGGAGCAAAATATTTCGATGCTACCAGTACGTTATGAGGATTTAAATAGCAACCGATTTAGAATCATCACCCAACTTTTTGAATACTGCGACTTGCCGAATACAAGCGTCATGCAGGCTCTTACAGCCTTTGAAAGAGACTCACAAGCAGGTACAACTCTAGCCAGAGATAAAGCAAATCGCGGGAATGTTACAACTCTTGATGAGAATGATAGAGCAAAAATAGTAGCGATCATCGCGCTACATCCCGTGATTCAATCTCCAGACTTTATTATACCGGGAACGTTAATCCTATAATATCATGTTCGGTTAAATACTTATACCAAGCGTGAAAAAAGAATGTTACAAATAATAAGGGCGATCAAAAAACTTGCTTAGGAGATGTTTTTTTGACGAATTCAATAAGTTATGAACTAAGAATGGCGTCTAAGCTATTCCCATTTGACTCCGTACGGACGTTTAGCTAAAGCATAACGCACGTTAACGCTACGCGACATGAAACGCATTAATGCTCAAGCAACGTCCCTACCTTACTCCCTACTCCCTCTTTTCTGGAGATATCTAATATTTACAGCATTACTTTTAAATGGTATTATCAAATCTGAATAATCAGGAAAAAAGGAGTTAGTTATAAAATGGAAAGTTTAATTAAGCTTAATCAGGAAGTATGGGAGGATTCTCAAGTAGCTGAATTAGAGTATTGGGGAGGTTTAGTTGAGAAAGACGGAGAAGCAGGAAGGTGTGAAACATATTTGGATGTGATAAAAAATCATTTAAGAGATACTTCAGGCAAAGTGCTGGTAGATGTAGGAGCTGCTCCTAGGGGAATATTGAAGTTATTAGAATTTAAGAACGGTATAGCTATAGATTCTTTGGTAGTAGTGTAGATGTAGTGATATTTATAAGTAAAATCCTTTCACAGTAAGGGGTAAAAATGCAAAAATCACTACTTGTACATCACTACCCGAAAATAAAGGTCTGACAAGAGTTGATTCGGGTGTGGTCAAAACCTGTTGCTACTCGGCCTCGTTCCCCGAACCGTTGAGCGCATGAAAAAAAACAATATTCAGCCTGAACTTTAACAGTTATTAGATACAAATTATCAAGATTTTATTGTGGCGATTAGCTAACTATGACAAAAAGCAGGAATGAACCCGATCGCGAACTTATGCAAATCAATCAAATGAAGAGGCAGCTCGAAACCGCTCCATTGCAGCACGGGAAATTGGAGTCAGATTTCTTGCCCAAACATTTAAGAAGTGGTGAGGTTATTGACATCCCAGATTTAGTCAAAAGTCTAGACGCAGCCAACCAAGCTCTTAAAACAAAACCATTAGCAGATAAAGGTCAATCTGTCACTACGTTTAATCCAGTTGTTGAGGTTGGGGAGCGTTTGCGTGAGACGAATTTTTATGCAACTTATGATATTCGTGAAAAACTTGACAATCAGTTGAATAACGCTTTCTACTTTAATGCAGCAAATGTTAGTCTGGAAGACTCTGATGCCAAATGTATTGTAGAAGCAGCTCGTGATTTTCTTTGTCCTCAAGACGGCAATAGACTTTGGTTGCTGCCTGCATTTGTCGAAAGAGAGACTATTGCTCATGTTGCTGCACACCATCAACGATTGCTTCCGCGAGGTCGTGTCATCGTTGTCAGTCCAGATCCTAGCACATTGACAGCAGCAGCACCCCATAGTGATATTGTTATCGATCAGAGGCAAGTCTTAGAACACATTAATATTCAGGCGTTACGAGAAGAAGGTTTTTTCCCAAAGAATAGAAGTGTTCGCTTGAGTGGCAAAGGAACGACACTTTTAGCTGGCTTTATTTGGGCTATGGCTCATGGGTTAATTAATGATGAAACCTATGTAGGTCATACTGATACTGATGAAATCAATTTAGATTTTTCTGGAGCCTATTATCAGGCAGGTTCAAAAGAAAGGCTTCGTGTTAGCCCCTACAGACCTGCCGAATATATGGCAGCAGCAGCAGCCTATATGCCAAGCTCTCATAAAGTCTCTGTTGTTCAACCTGCCAAAGCAGGTATCCGAAGAAAGGGAGAAGTCAACCTACCAACCTGGATGATGATGGCTAATACGACAATTGGAGATGCAAAAATGAGACAGATGGGATTGGAACTGTGTCGAGTGGCATGGCCATCCCCAGGAGAAGCGATTGTGCGTGCGTGTGTGTATCGAGATATGCCATGGCAAGGAACAACGGGGTTCGATCTAGATCGCTATGCAAAGGCATTTTATCTGGAGATGGGTTTTGGTGGATTTAGATGTGCAGATAATTATGCATTTGTACAAGTAGGAATTCCTGCTCCTAAAATTGAGAGCTACGGGGTTAAAGAGATCGATGATATCGGACAGGCTATATTGGCAACCAGTATCTATTCAATACAAGAGCAATTTTACTATCAACAGTTAAGGCAAGAAGGTACAGCAGAGTTTGCTCCAGGATATTCAGACGATCTCATTAAAGCATTTAATGAGCAGTTTGCCGGAGTAGAGTTGCGTGTCCCATTTACATCTCCTCCTGATATATTACAAGATGATTGTGGAACCTTGTATGTTGGATCTGAGAGTTCTGAACCAAACGGAGCAATGTATTCTGCCGGTCCGTTTTATTATCCGTCGCCAACGAGGATGCTAGAGATGGGAGTTATCGATTTAGATAAAATCCGAGAGGTTCCAAACCTTAGCACAAGAAATACCCCATGACCAGAAATATAAACTACCCGCGAAATTTTGATTCCAAAGCAGACTCACTTGTTTTGAAGTAGAAACGTAGCGGGAAACCAATAGTAGTCGTCAACACACTTAAAGAATTGCTAATTACCAAACCCACTGCCTGCAAATGCCAATAAAATGACAATAAATAAATGCTACTGATACCGAATATCCAGTAACTAAAAAGAGCAATTAACATCGGTATAGTTGTATCTTTTATACCCCGTAAAGCAGCGGTAGCAGTTGTCTCAACCCCATTAATCACTTGATGAACCGCAATAATAACTGAAAAGATGCAAGCAAGCTGAAAAACTTCAACATCCGTCGGGTTTTTTGGAGTCAAGAAAACACGCACAATAGGCGCAGATTCACCCGCGACAATTACCAGGGTAACTATGGTAATGAATATTGCTAATGTAATACCAACAAATCCAGCCCGTCTAACACCTTGTGAACTTTGCTCACCATACATTTTTCCAACTCTGGCAACTGTTGCTTGGGCAACTCCCAAAACAATATTGCGGATGATATTGCCTACTTGAGTAGCGATTTGAAAAGCAGCTAAGGAAACAGCACCGAAATAGCCAAAGAAGTAAACTAAAACAATGTTAAAGCTTCCTGCTGAAATATATTGAATTCCGATTGGCAAACCGAGCTGAAAAATTTCTTGGAAGACTGGGGCATTGAATTGTAAGCATTGCCTGAAGAGTTGATAATCTTTAAAGTCAGGATTGAGGCAGATAAAACTCAAGGCAAATAGTATTTGAAACCATAATACAATTACTGTTGCCCAACCGATTCCTGCTAAACCAAGTGCTGGAAAGCCAAATTTACCAAATGCCAAAATATAATTGACTCCAGCATTGAGGAAAATACTACTTATGGCAATTGCTGTTATGACTTTTGGTCGATTAATGGCTGTCAAAACGTTGCGCAAAACTTCATAACCGAATAAAGCGGGAAGTCCCCAAAGGATGGCTTGTAAGTAAGATTTCGCTGGGTAGATAATCGCATTATCCTGACCGAGAAAGGCTATCCATGTAGAGCTTGCCTCAAGAATAGCCATCATTGGTAACGCAATTAGTAGCGCTAGATAAAAACCTTGCCCGACAATAGGGCCTAATTTGGAAAACTGTTTTTTACCGAAAGCAATTGCAGCAACTGTGTTGACGGCAGAGATGATAAAAATGCCGATATTGAAAAAGAAGCTAAATGTGACACAACCAAATGCACCACCAGCTAAGGTTTCAGTTCCTAATTTTCCCATTGCCCAGGTATCAACTGTGAGTAGACTAACCTCAATTAGTTGAGCTAGACTTAATGGAATTGCTAAAGTAATGCAGCTTTTGGCTTCCTGATAAATTTCAGATGAAAGTAATTTTGCCAAAAAGTCAAGGTTTTGTGAATAGATTTTCATTAGACATCTCCAAAAATAAAAAATCAAATCAATTCAAGATATGAAATTAACAATTTCATTTCAAGCTTCTTTCTTCTTCCTGACTCCTAACTCCTGACTCCTACCCCTACTAAAAGACTTTTTCAGCAAACCCTAACCTAGTAATTGAACAATCCGATCAAATTGATAGTTATCTGCAAAAGTTTGCAGTTGGGTAGCTAGCACAGCCTTTTCTGGAGGAATATCTTTAATTAACTGCATCACTTTTTTACCCCGGAGTTGACTTGAAGCTTTGTGCAGTTCAGCCAACCACTCAGAAGACATATCCTTTAAGATGACTGATAAATCTTCCGAATTAACTTGTTCTGGGCAACAAATCGTCTTTTCCAGTTTCTGAATATTATCCTCTACAGATTGTTCATAAATTAACTCTACTCCCAAATATTCCTGCATCCCCTGCCAAATCACCTTCTCCCGAAAGGGTTTCATCAAATAGTCATCAAAACCTGATGCTAGAACTAACTCTCGCTCTCCAAAAACACTAGCAGTCAAAGCAATAATCTTTGTAGTAACAGCAGGCGGCTCTAACTGTGATTCCCACTCTCTAATCTGTTTTGTCGCTTCATATCCATCCATCTCAGGCATATGCAAATCCATCCAAATCAAATCGGGACGCCATGCTTTCCAGATATCTATAGCTTCTCGTCCATTGCTAGCTTCCTGCATCGAAAATCCCTTGGAACCAAGTAAATCTAACATTAATAAACGATTATCTGGCTGATCGTCCACCACTAAGATACGATACTCTCGTTGTTCCAGTGCTAAACCAATAACTTTTCCTCTCCCTGCTGTCCCAAGAAAATTTTGACTCGAACTCAAACGAATGGGAATTGATACTTGAAAACAAGTCCCTACACCCACGGTACTTTTTGTGGTAATCTCTCCTCCCATCAAGTTGATAAACTTCTGAGTAATGGCCAGCCCCAATCCTGTACCCTGTTTAATTTGATGGCCTGCTGTGGTTTGTTCAAAGGGCACAAATAATTTCTTGAGTTCTTCTGCAGCAATACCAGGACCTGTATCTTCTACCTCTAATTTCAGAAATCGAGCTTGGTTATTTTCTGCAGTTGTCTCCACTTTAGCCCTGACAATGACCCCACCCTTGTCAGTAAATTTCACCCCATTGCCAATTAAATTAATTAATACTTGTCGGAGTTTGCCCTCATCTGCAGATATGTATTGGGGTAGATCGGGATCTGGTTCTAATACAAATTGAATTCCTTTTTTTTGAACCTTAAGACAAAACATATCTTGCAAATCTTGAAGAACAGTATGAAGGTCAAATTCTGTTTCATTGAGGGTAGTTTGACCTGCCTCAATTTTGGACATTTCCAAAATATTGTTAATTAAGGATAATAAATGTTCCCCACTGCGGTTAATAATTCTCAAACGTTCCTGGTGTTCTGGTTTAAAAGAGGTATCCTGGCAGAGAATTTGAGCAAAACCAATCACACTATTGAGGGGAGTTCGTAGTTCATGGCTCATGTTAGCCAAAAATTCACTTTTGGCTTTGTTGGCATTTTCCGCAGCTTGTTTAGCAAGATCAAAAAGCCGAGATTGAGCTAAGAGCAAAATCTGTATATCTAGTAACCGCCACCCTCCATTTGGCCATGCAATTACAATGGGTTCATAAATAAAATTGCTTGGACGCTTCAATGCAAGTTCCGCTGCTTCATAAATGCTGCAATTTGCACTCAGTAATAGATACCTTGTTATTAATATTTCTGTATCTAAATTTTTGTCAGATTTAGCCATAATGTCCCACAAGACTTCAATTGGTCTGTTGAGAAAAACTTCTAATCCATAGGGACGACTAAGCCACTCAAAAAATTTCATTCTAGAAATCATGCCGATGATTTTATCATCAGCAGTAATCATAACCCCTGGTAGTTCTAAATGCTCGTGAAATGCTTCTGACACAACTTTACCCAAGCTGGTTATTTTAATTTCAAAGTCATGGGTAGGAAGATCTGCTAAACAGGAATTAAGAGTAAGTTTATCTAATTCTAATTGTGGAACAAACATGATTTTCTTAAAGTTGAAAATTAACTAGGAAAAATTAAGTAATTGAACAATCCGATCAAATTGATAGTTATCTGCAAAGTTTTGTATTTGGGTAGCCAGCACTGCCTTTTCTGGGGGAATATCTTTAATTAACTGCTTCACTTTTTTACCCCGGAGTTGACTTGAGGCTTGGTGCAATTCTGCTAACCACTCAGATGGCATATCTTTTAAGATGACTGATAAATCTTCTGAGTTAACTTGCTCTTGATCTTGACAACAAATAGTCTTTTCCAGTTTCTGAATATTACCCTCCACTGATTCTTCATAAATCCACTCGACTTTCAGAAATTGGCTGATTTTCTGCCAAACGATCTCTTCTTGAAAAGGTTTCACCATATAATCATCAAAACCCCATGCTAGAACTAACTCTCGCTCTACAAAAACACTAGCAGTCAGAGCAATAATCTTTGTAGCTATAGCAGGTAGCTCTAACTGTGATTCCAACTCTCTAATCTGTTTTGTCGCTTCATATCCATCCATCTCAGGCATATGCAAATCCATCCAAATCAGATCGGGATGCCATGTTTTTGATATATCTACAGCTTCTCGTCCATTGCTCGCTTCCTGCACCGAAAATCCCTTAGAAACAAGTAAATCTAACATTAATAAACGATTGTCAGTTTGATCGTCCACCACTAAGATACGATACTCTGGTTGTTCAGGTGCTACACCAATCACTTTCCCTCTCCCTGCTGTCCCAGGAAAAGCCTGAGTCGAACTCAAACGAATGGGAATCGATAATTGAAAACAAGTCCCTAAACCCACGGTACTTTTTGTGGTAATTTCTCCTCCCATTAAGTTAATAAACTTCTGAGTGATGGCCAGCCCCAATCCTGTTCCCTTTTTAATTTGATGCCCGGCTGTGGTTTGTTCAAAGGGCACAAATAACTTATCAAGTTCTTCTGGAGCAATACCAGGGCCTGTATCTTCTACCTCTAATTGAAGCACTTGATATTCGCTATTTTCTACAGCTTTTTTCTCAACCTTAGCCCTCAAAATTACTCCCCCTTTGTCAGTAAATTTCACCCCATTACCAATTAAATTAATTAAGGCTTGTCGGAGTTTTCCCTCATCTGTAGATATGTATTGGGGTAAATCAGGATCTGGTTCTAATACAAATTGAATTCCTTTTTTTTGAACCTTGAGACAAAACATATCTTGCAAATCTTGAAGAACAGTGTGGAGGTCAAATTCTGTTTCCTGAAGGGTAGTTTGACCAGCTTCAATTTTGGACATTTCCAAAATATTGTTAATTAAGGATAATAAATGTTCTCCACTGCGGTTAATAATTCTCAAACGTTCCTGTTGTTCTGGTTTTAAATAGGTATCTTGCCAGAGAATTTGAGTAAAGCCAATGACACTATTAAGGGGAGTGCGTAGTTCATGGCTCATGTTAGCCAGAAATTCGCTTTTGGCTTTATTAGCTGTTTCTGCATTTTCCTTTGCTATTTGGAGTTTAACTTGAGTAGTTTTTAGTTGCTCTAGAGTTTCCCGCAATTCTTGGTTACTTTTTTCTAAGTTTTTCTTAGATTTAATCCAATCAGTGATCTCAGTAATAAAACCCTCAAGAAATTGTACCTCTCCCTTCTGATTAACAATTCCTCGTCCTTGTTCCCAAATCCATTTTTCTATTCCTTGTTCAGATACGAGGCGATAGGTTACTCGAAATGGTCTTTTTTCAGCGATCGCCTGTTGTGTCTGTTGCCAGAGTCTGTCTCGATCTTCAGGATGAATTAATTGACCATATTGAGGACTATTTATTAAATCTTTAGGTAAATAACCCGTCACACTATAGCATCCTTGACTAACAAAAATCATAGTCCAATTCGAGTCATTCAGGCAACGATAGGCCATGCCAGGTAAATTACTCATCAGAGTAGTCAAAGTTCTTTGACTTTCTAGTAGATAAACTGTCCGTCGTGCTACTTCTTTCTCTAATTGTTGATTAGCTTTTTCTAGAGCTTTTTCTGCTTGCTTTCGAGGACTAATATCATGCACCATGACTAATACTTCGTCTTTCCCCAAAACCATAATCCGTACCTCTTCATCCCGGATTTGACCATTGAATAGAATTTGATGCTCGTAAACTTGCAGTTTACCTGTTGCTAAGGCTTGCTGAATATAGTGCATTCGCCTTTCTGCTAAGTCAGGTGGTAATGATTCCTTAACAGAGTTCCCTTCTGTAAATGCTTTTACTCCATAAACACCTGATGGCTCACTGCTACCAATGATCTCTATATAACTCCCGTCACTTCTAGCACGAATCATCAAATCAGGAATAGTGTTGACAATTGCACGATTAGTCATCTCACTCTGACGCAAGGCATCAAATGATTCCTCAAGTTGCCTTGCCATTTTGTTAAAAGATTCTGCTAAAATATTAGTTTCAATAAAGAAACTAGGTTCTATCTGGTGCTTAAGATTGCCTTTAGCTAGTTCATCTGAAGCTTGGGATATACTTCTCAAGGGAGCGGTAATCCAATTGGAAGTGAAGAAACACGCGATCATAGCTAGACCAAATGCCAGAAAACAGAGTAGAATCATCTGACGATTATTAGCGTAGATTTGTTCCATAAAATCGGCTTCTGGTACAACAACTGCCACTAACCAATTCAAACCTTTGTCATCGCGAAACGGTAAAACTTGTAGAAAGTAATTTTCATCCTCAATTTCAAAACGAATTTGCTGAGAATTTGTGATTTCTTGGAAATCTCTAAATTTTTCTAGTAAGTATTGACTCGTTGCTCGTGTAATTAAATTGCTACTATCTGTGACTTGAATTCGTTCTATGGAAGTATCTGTCTTAACAAAAGGCGTTTCCCCTGTTGATGTCGCCACCAACATTCCATTTGATTCAATGATAAAACTCTGTCCAGTTTTACCAATTTTTAGACTTTGCAGAAAATCCCCAATTTCAGAAAGGTGCGTCAGGATATAAAAAACTCCTTGGAAATCACCTTGTTCGCTGTAGATGGGATGTACTGCACTCATTGCTAATACAGACTGTGTTAAACGGGGAAAAATTCCGCTCCAGACTGGTTTACCCGCCTTGACTGCATCTTGATACCAAGGGCGCTGGTATATGTTAAATGGTGTAACTTTGATTAACTTTGTGGGTTCCCCCGATTCATCAACAGCGTATGTTTCCATTTTATCATCTGTTGTTGCATTTAATACTCTGACTACGCCTGTAACATTTTCAACAGAGCTAACCGCAACAATTTCCCCTTGAGCATTGCCAATTCCAATATCAGTGACTGACTTAAAGAACTGTAACTGTTTCCAAAAATAGCGTCTGAATTCAGTTAAATCTCGGACATTAATATTACCATGAGCAATTTCTTCTTCATTTTTCTGATGGATGAAGTGAGGGATACTTAAAAAAGTTTGTAACTGCTGATCAATGCGATTACTAATTTCTCTACATAACTGTAATCCAAAGGAATTCACAGTCTTTTGTCCGTTACGAAACGAGAGCCATCCAGTCAACCCAACCAGTGCGACAATTTGTATTACAAATGATAGCACAAGAGTAGTACGAATGCTCAATTTGGGGATAGGGGTAGTTTTTTTAAGGTTCATTTTATAGAAAATTGAGCCAAAGTTTCTCTTTCTTTATCTTGGGGTTAAAGTATCTTTAATTTGTATAGATAAATTTAGATTAAGTTCAGGTTAAGTTCAGATTAAATGGACAATACACTTAAGGATATCCTCAGAGATTACCTGAAAAAAATAAGAACTTTCACCAAAACTAAGGAAAAATATATCTCCTGTGAGAAAGTGTTATTAATAATAGCAAGAATTTGGGAATGCAAGAATACTACTAATATAGTATTTTAAATATTAACTTAAAATTTACCTTAAAAGGATTTTACTACCATGAACAATTTTGAAGAACTTTTAGTATTGGCTGAAGAATTAATGCAGCAAAAAATGGGTAATTGTTTTAGTGATTTACAACGTACTGTATTACTCACTACTTTACAAGGAAACAGAATAACTTATGACCAAATTGCAGAAGAATGTGGTTACTCTCCTAAATATTTGAAGCAAGACATTGCACCTAAACTTTGGCAACTTCTTTCTGAAGTTTTGGATACAAAAATTACTAAGTCTAATATTAAAAGTATACTAGAAAAAAAAATGTCTGATCAGCCACAGATAGCTGAATCGTCTTTGTCTGCATCTTTTTCACCTATTTCCTCGTCTCCAGTTGACTTGTCCACAGTTGTCTCAGTTTCTGAAAAAGGTAATATTCTATTAGTTGACGATCAACCAGAAAATCTCAAACTATTGTCTGATTTGCTGGAAGAACAAGGATATGAAGTACAACAAGCAATTAATGGTGTAATTGCATTACAAGTGATTACTATAGGATGTCCTGATGTAGTATTATTAGATATTCATATGCCACAGCTAGATGGCTATACTGTCTGTCAAAAACTTAAAGCAAATTCTCAAACCAAAGATATTCCAGTAATTTTTGTTAGTGCTCTTGATGAAGCCTGGGATAAAGTTAAAGCTTTTTCTGTAGGTGGTAGTGATTACATTACCAAGCCTTTTAAAACAGTTGAGGTATTAGCTAGAGTTGAAAATCAATTAAAAGTTAGACATCTGCAACTACAAGTTCAATCTCTGCAACAAGAGTTAAAAAAGAAAAACTACCAGTTACAACAAGCTCTACAAAAGTTACAAAGCATTGACTATCAAGGTTTTTCAGCATCCTCAAACTAATTGTTGAATAATGCTTTACATATTCTGGCGATCGTAAAGTTTGGAGATTTTTACCTATATTCTCGATTATTCGTTATCCATTAATGAATGAACTGCTCCTTGACGATTTTACTCTAAATTAGGATTCAAATTTCCTTTAATTCATCAAGCTTAGGGTTAGATCTATTGAGGGTTTGCTGAAAAAGTATGTAGTTTGGGTAGGAGTCATTTCAGTTAGCCTCCTGGGGAGGAACTGCTTCTTTTCCTGCGGAATGCTGCGCAAACAGAGGAGCTTTCCTGCGGAATGCTACGCAAACGCTTTTCATGTCGCGCAGCGAAACGTTAATAGTACCTCTGCCTGAAACCAGAGCCTTGAAATGAAGAATAGTTCCTTAATTTTTCTGCTTATACCAATGCTGCCGGATTTGATATTATATGATTTTATAGTAAATTTATTTACCTATCTCTTAATACTTACTATCAAATGTTCCTTAACTGGCAAAGCTTAATAGAAGATATTAATTTTAAACATCAAAGATGTCAAGAAGACCCAACCAATGCTATGGCTTATGCTTTTTCTTTGGGCCAATTATTACTAGAAATTAAGAATTTATTTTCTGCTGATGAATGGAAATCTTGGCTAGAAAATAATTGTCATTTCTCGGAAAAAGTTGCGGAAACTTATCTACAAATAGCTAAAAGTTGGCCAAGTTTCCGGATACAATTAGATGCTTACAGGAAAGTTGATTTATCTGCTATGGAAGATAAATCTCAAATGCAATTTGTTACCTCAGAGTCAAAAGATAATTTGCCAGAAAAACTGGAGACAGAACTTAACACAATTATTCCGTCATTAGATAATGATGATAATTTGACAACTTCTCCCTCCGAATCTGAAGAATCTGAAAATTCTACAAGAATTCATTTGTATATTCCTGGGAAAGTAGTTCCTAAAGCACGTCCACGAGTTACTGCTAATGGTACTTATTTACCTCCTCGATATCGTACCTGGAGAAATCAGGCAGAAGTAGAAATTTACCGTCAAGTTTCTGAACTGAATTTAGAGGTAAATTTACCAATTCAAAAAGCAGCTATTTCTATTAGTTTTTGTGGAAAACATCGAACTAATTCTGATTTAGATAATTTAGCAGGAGCTTGTCTTGATGCTTTAACATTAAATGGTGCGGGTGTGCTTCAGGACGATCGCTTGAGTTGTATTCCTAAGCTTACTATTGAATATATTCCTGATACTAAGAAAACAGGAGTGTGGATCGAAATTGAAATACTTTTGTAGGGCGGGTATCTGGCCTGCCCTACAAAGCAAAATTGGTAGTAGACCGACACATCTAAAATGGTGCAATAAGTGTAGATTGGGTTTCGTCCCTCAACCCAACAAGAATCTTTCTCCTCTACTCCCCTGCTCCTCTACTCCCCTACTCCCTAATGCACAGTGAAGATAATTCTAGAATCACAACAGATAATGCTCCAGAAAATTTGGCAGTAATTTAGAGAAATAGCATTGATTTTATTAAACCAAGAAAAAATTGTAAAAACTGGAATAAAAAATAAACGAAAAAGGGCTGGCTGGAAAAATAACTACCTCCTAAAAATTTTATTCGGATCACAATAATTTCTGAGGGAAAGTTATGAAAAAAATAACGAGAATAAAAGCAAAATAAGATGTTTTTTATAACTCTAAATTGTTTAGCTATCGCAGATAGTAATATCATGTCCGGTTGAACAGTGATAAATAAATAACTAGGTCGGAGTCAGTCCTCAGGAGTCAGGAGGGAAGAAAGAATAACAGGAGAAGAAGGAGAAAGTTTTTTTATAACTAATTATCCGGACATGATATAAGTTATGAAATAAAAGCAAAATAAGATATTTTTGTAATCAGAAAGATTAGATTGATTGCATATAGTAATATCACCCATAAATACTCCATTATCATTTCTCAATTTGATTGAACAATAAATCAATAACTTGTGTTGGTGTGGGTTATCTTCGATCTCCCACACCACTACTGATAATGATTATCCCGTATCATAAAACCTGTCAATTTTTTTCCACTGCTTATACTCTTTAAATTCTTATCCCACAATAGTTTAGAGGTCTTTTTCACCCCGTGATATTAGTTAACTGACTTATGATTTGTTCTTCGCTAATAACAATATTTTCTAGGGTAGCTAAAAGTTGATTATCGAAGAATATTTGAGTATTGTTGTCAACATTTTCAATAGTTAACTGTTGTGGGTCTAAAACTAACCCATCATCTAAAACTAGGAAATCTTCATTAATATTGAAGTCAGCAATGAAGTCTAACCCTTGATCCAGATTTAGCACAAAGCGATCGCTGCCATTACCACCAATTAACGTATCGTTACCTTCCCCACCATCTAGAAGATCATCACCATCATCACCAAATAGAATATCATTATCATAATTACCAAATATCGTGTCATTACCTTCATCTCCACAGATAGTGTCATTGCCTTGATCTCCAAAGAGAACATCATCTCCAGCACGACCATATATGTTGTCATCACCTTTACCACCTCGTGCCGTATCATTACCAGTACCACTAATAATAGTATCAGCAGCATGGTTACCACTGAGGAAGTCATCTCCTGCACCACCATCAATTAAATCTTGACCTAATAAATCAACTTCAATTAGAGTTGTGTTACCACCAAAAATTGTGTCATTTCCTTCCTGTCCTAATATAGTATCGTTGCCTTCTTCTCCCAACATTGAATCATTATCCTTACCTCCATACATGAAGTCATCATCGTCACCTCCAAACATAATATCGTCACCACGACTAGCTGCTAGGACATCATTACCCAAACCTCCATCAACGGTATCTGCTCCAATACCTGCTTCTGAAGAATTCGATACGGGATCGGCAATAATAAAATCATCACCATCTTCGCCCATAAGCATATCGTCACCTTCTCCTCCGAACATAGTATCGCTTTCTTTTCCACCACGAATGGTATCAGAACCTAAATCGCCTTTCAGTAAGTCATTACCACGGTTGCCATTAATTAAGTCGTTACCACTACCGCCGACAATGGTATCACTACCAGATACGTCTTTATCAGTACCACCTGCAGTACCGCCCCAAAGAATATCATCACCATCTTCACCTAAGATAATATCATTGCCTATATCACCCCAGATTGTATCTTCTCCTTTACCTCCACGAAGACTATCATCTTCCTTACCTCCAAAGATGATATCATTTTCTTCTTTACCATTCACAAAGTCTTGACCACGATCAGCAAAAGTTGAGTCATCACCTTCACCGCCAAACAAGATATCAGGACCATCAATACCTTCTATAGTATCGTTACCACCTAAAGCATCAACAGCTTCATTAAATCCATTACTCAAGATAAAGTCATTACCTTCCGTGCCAAATTGTACCTGTTCAAACTCACCTGAATTGAGAACAATAGATGGCATAGCAGGTAAGTTTACCATTTCTATTGTTGGAGCAGGGGGGCATAAAATATCAATATCTACGGGTGGTTGTGTTGGAACTGGAGTCGGAGTCGGAGTCGGAGTTGGAGTTGGAACATTGTTGACTGTGACTGTGATATTGGCTTGATTTGAGAATCCTCCATCGTTGTCTTGCACTATATAGCGGATAGATGTGTTGCCGACAAAATCTGCTTCTGGAGTAAAGGTTACGTTGCCACTATTATCTACTTGGTAGGTTCCTTCTCCTGCTATTGTTTGTGTTGTTTCCCTTTCTTTTGAATTTGGGTTTAGATCTACTGTTGTCAGGTCTAGTTCCCCATCGGGGTCGCTGTCGTTATTGGTGATATTGAAGGTGACTGCCGTTCCTTCGTTGGTTTCGGGGGTGTCATCTACTGCTACTGGGGGTATATTTGGTGTTGGGCTTGGAGTCGGAGTTGGAACATTATTGACTGTGAGTATAATATTGGCTTCATTGGAAACTGTCCCTTCGTTGTCTGCTACTGTGTAGCTTATTGGTGTCGTTGTACCTACAAAACCATCTTCTGGAGTGAAGGTGATATTTCCTGCCTCATCTACAGTATAAGTGCCTTCTCCGTCTACTGTTCGTGTTGTTTCTCTTTCTGGTGTACTAGGGTCTAGGTCTACTGTGCTGGGGTCTATTGTGCCATCACTATCACTGTCGTTGTTGATAACATTAAAGGTGAGTGGAGTTCCTTCGTCTGTTTCTACACTGTCATCTACTGCTGTTGG
>JBCDJM010000128.1:0-19136 GCA_038747755.1 Cyanobacteria bacterium P01_H01_bin.35 | reverse complement strand
CGGAGATATCTTTATTCTGTACTTAGATCAAATCCACTCGGGTTCGGTATAACAAAACTTTCATCTTCATATAGCGCGTGTAAATCTTTATAAATTCTCTTTCCTTCTGACTCCTGACTCCTGACTCCTGACTCCTTTACAAAGATACCTTCAGGGGTTCTATATAAACGATATCAACGGACATGATAGAATCAATGAAGACTAACTATCATCTAAAATTAAGACCCCTAATATTATAGCAGTTTTCATTAATATAGAGTACAAAGATTTGAGTTTGAAGCAAGAAGAAAAAAACAAGAAGTTTTGTAGTCTACCTTTGTGAAAACCGCTATAATTCTCTACAAAAAACTCAAAAATATATAAAGGATGACTGAACTTAACTCAGTAGAGGAAGAAGAGCTAGCACCTTGGCGATCGCCCGTAGCCAGAGCCATACATAAAAACCAGAGCCTTACTTATGCTCGTTATCTCCAGTTAGCAACAGTTACCCCAGAAGGCAAACCTACAAATCGTACCATTGTATTCCGAGGTTTTTTAGAACAAACCAATCAGCTAAAATTCATCACCGATAGTCGTAGCCAAAAAGTAGAGCAAATAGAAAAAAATCCTTGGGGGGAAGTCTGTTGGTACTTTCCCAAAACCAGAGAACAATTTCGCCTTAGTGGAAAACTTACTCTAGTCAAAGCTAATAATCCTCATCCCAAACTTGCTAAAGCTAGACAAACTACATGGCAAGAAATTTCAGACAATGCCAGACAACAATTTACCTGGCCTAATCCATTAGAAAATAAAGTAGAAGCTAGTGCTTTTGAATTACCTCCACCAAACTTAGCTAATCCCCTATTTAACTTTTGCCTATTATTACTATATCCAACAAAAGTCGAGCATTTAGAACTAAGAGGAGAACCACAAAATCGCTGGCTTTATCAAACTGATATCCATAAAACTTGGTCTACTCAAGCCATAAATCCTTGAGTTTATTGACACGCTCCAAGCAAATATGGATTTCTAGCGTTGCTGAAACCTTGGGATGAATTTTTGTACTTTCTCTTTATCTAAAACTATAATTCTAATGAGCTTTGTTGCATGAAAGTAGCGATAGAGAATCGATTATGCATCTATATCGCTCTCTTTGCACAATTATTGATGTTCTATTCATCTATTGTCCAATAGTTACAGTAGTTTCCGCAGGCTATTATTGTATAGCGCTACGCCCTAGGAAATAGGAAATAGTAAAAGGATTTCAGGATTTATAAATATCCTAATCTTTGCTTCGACTGCTATATATAGCGCTACGCGCTAGGGAATAGGGAATAGGGAATAGGGAATAGCAGATTGTGAAAAGGTTTTAGGATTTAGAAATGTCAAGAGCCTTAATGCGTAGTGCTATATATGTGGAGCAAGTGCAACAGCTATATGTTTTCATGCAACAAAGCCATTCCAATGAGCAAATAAAATATATAGAAGCCCTAAGCGTATCTCCAGAAAATAGGTCGCAGAGAGAAGTAATTAATAAAAAATGGGTAATAATTGATCTGATGATTGGATTTTGGGAGATATCTAATACACCCCATCACCCCACCTGCCCATCACCGCCTCTACTTTTAAATAGATACCTTCAGGAGTTCTATATATAAATTCCTCCGACACCCACTAATTCATCCCGCACTCTATGCAACGTCGGATTTCTATTTGCAGTGGGCTAACCAGAGAATCCTGAATTTTCAATACCTAGAAATATCAAAACCTTTAGTAATTTGGCAATAAAGAGGAGGAAAAAAGGCAGGAGAGACTTTTGGTTACTAGAAAACTATTTTTATTAATCAAAAATCTTTTCCTCCTCATCCAATTATTCACCCTCCTAAATTAGGTGGGAAGTTGTTGATGGTGTGGTTAAATTTCTGAGCTATCCAAAAAAGCTTGAATAGCTTGGTCTTGGACACTATGATCGGGATGACTGAAAGAAGATTCAGCATGAGACTTCACCAACAAAGACTGTGATAATTTACCTTGTAAACTTTCTAGTTGTTCCTCAAGAGCATCAATTCGATCAACCAAAGCACGAATAACATTAGCCTCAGAGTCAGGTAAACTGCCATGTTCTAAAGGATTTACCTTAACTCCAGAACGATATACAACTCTACCTGGTATTCCCACCACTGTACAATCAGAAGGAACATCCCTCAGCACTACAGAACTAGCACCAATACGAACATTACTGCCAATATTAATATTACCAAGAACTTTTGCACCTCCACCAATAACCACATTATCTCCTAAAGTAGGATGTCGTTTGCCACTTTCTTTACCAGTACCGCCAAGAGTTACTCCTTGGTAAATCAGGCAATAGTTTCCCACAATAGCAGTTTCCCCAATCACAACACCCATACCATGGTCAATAAATACACCTTGACCAATAACAGCTCCAGGGTGAATTTCAATCCCGGTCAAAAAACGGCCTATATGAGAAATGAAGCGAGGGAAGAAAGGAAGTTTCAGAGAATACAAACTATGGGCAACTCTATGAAACATTAAAGCCTGAAGACCAGGATAGCAAGTGAGAACTTCCAACCAGTTACGAGCAGCAGGGTCTCTTTCAAAGATAATTCGGAAGTCAGCTAAAAGAGTTTTAAACATAAAAATTTACGATTTTTAATTCAGTAGGTCACCTCAGATTATATTTTAATCTGAATCAAATTAGTTGTTTAAATGTTCGTTCAAATAGTACTAAAATACTACTATTATGTCTTTATTTATGATCGAAAAAGTACAGTATTGATATTTAGTTAGTTAATGACGAGTATCTTTATTTTAAAATTAATCAAATTAATATAACCTTTGGCTGAATATATCATTATAATTTGCTGAATATATCATTTTATATGATACTGGAATCTGAATCAAATTAGTCGTTTAAATTTACCTCAAAATACTACTATTATGTCTTTATTTCTGATAACTATGGTATTAATATTTAGTTGGTTAATGACCAGTGTCTTTATTTTAGAACCAATGGACTTAATACAATGGCTACATATTCCCCGGTGGTTATGTCTATCAATAATTTTCCTAGTTATTTCTTGGTGTTTAGGAGATTAATGGCCAATCTTGCTGTAAGCATTTCCTGCGGAATGCCGAGCAAACAGCTATTAGCTGTCAGATATGGTGCTTTTTATATCAATTTTATGTGAAGTTGCACAGCAATTTTGCAAATTCATTAATTTATCCGTCTTTGAATATACGGTCATTTCAATTTGGTATTCAGGAGAAGCAATGCTTAGACTATGAGATTTGATTGATATTTTTAATTATTGCTCAATCTCTCAATACTAATGGCAATTATTCAATAATTATCAAATTCGGAAGTCTAAAGCCTGCCCTTGGATAGGGGATGAAAAAAATATGCAACTCACTATTTTAAGCCTCCGACTAAACTTGGAGATACTGATAACTGATAACTGATAACTGATCGCTGAAATTACCTACCCTTTAATAATAAATACTCCATCTAATCACAATTCAATTATTAACCAGAAAACCTTATTTATAAATCAAGAAATCATGGTGCGCGAATTTTCTTTTTCTTTTGGGTTCCGAAAAATAGAAGAGAATAACCTCTCATATAACGAACGTCAGTCAGGCTTAATCTACCGAGCAATTGTCATAATGTTATTGACCACAACTATTATTGGTCTACAGGTAACTCGTCTAGCCCAACTACAATTAATTCAAGGTAAACAGAATAGGGAACGAGCAGAAAAAAACCGCATTCGACCTATTCCAGTTTCCTCTAATCGAGGACTAATTCTAGACCGCTATGGCAAACCCTTTGCATCTAACCGTCTCACCCGTTCCATATACTTATGGCCGAGAGAACAAGCAAAAGAGCAATGGACAATTACCGCAGCCAAACTCAGCCCCATAATTAATATACCAGCCAATAAAATTTTTGAAAAAGTAGAACAGGCTATTACTTCAGGAGAAAGGAATGTAAATCTTACCTATCAAGTTAGTCGTGATACTTTTGTCACTTTACAAGAAAGGGCTGGAGAATTTCCTGGTGTAGAAGTTAGAGCTGAATCAACTCGTTATTATCCTCATGGACAATTAGCATCCCATATCATCGGATATCTTGGTGAAGTTACATCAGCAGAACTAGAAGCTAACCCAGAATATAAACTGAGAATGATGGTTGGTAGGATAGGAGTTGAAGCTAGTGCTAATGATCTACTAGCAGGAAAATGGGGTCAGCGTCTGATAGAAGTCAATGCCCAAAATCAGGAAATAGGAAAATTTGAAGGAGAAGAGCCTCAAGGTGGAAAAACTGTCAAGTTAACCTTGGATCTAGACCTTCAGAAAATAGCAGAAAAAGCTTTGGGTTTTCGTAAAGGGGCAGTAGTTGTTCTAGATGTAAATACAGGGGAAGTTTTAGCAATGGCAAGTTACCCCAGATTTAACCCCAATGTCTTTACAAAACCTATGCCTGAAGAAAAATGGCGAAGTCTTCATAGTCAAGAACAGTCATTTGTAAATCGAGCGCTCCAAGGTTATCCCCCAGGTAGCACATTTAAAATAGTTACTTCTGCTGCTGCTATGGGATCTGGCAAATTTTCTCCTTATTCAATTATCCAAACCTCTGACTCCATTTATATTGGAGGTATTCGTTTTAAGGAACATAGTGGGGGATATGGTCCTATTGGTTTTAGAACTGCATTAGCTTATAGTAGTAATACCTTTTTTTATAAATTGGGTATAAGTATTGGCCATACAGAAATAGCTAAATGGTCATATAAACTTGGTTTAGGAGGCAAAAATTTAAACCTTCTGGGGATACCTGCTACATATAATGGCATTATTCCTACTGAAGAAGATAAACGGCAAATTTATAATGATGCCTGGTATTTGGGTGATACAGTGACTATGGCAATTGGTCAGGGTTTAGTTTTGGCCACACCCTTAGAATTGGCAGTAGCAGCAGCAACAATAGCTAATGGTGGGAAAGAGGTTAAGCCTCATTTATTTGCAGATCAAACTAATTCTCCAGAGATTAAACCTATCCCTACAGGGTTGAAACCGGAATATGTGAATATGATTAAGGAAGGGATGATTGATGTTGTTGATTATGGTACGGCACGCTCTCTTAATGATGGTACGATTCCACTTACAGGAGGAAAAACAGGTACATCAGAACTAATTGGAGAAAAGTCCCATTCCTTGTATGTGGCTTTTGGGCCAGCTCAACAGTCAGAAATAGCGATCGCTGTGATTATTGAAAATGGCGGTTTTGGTTCTGTGGCTGCTGCTCCAGTTGCTAAACAGGTTTTTCAAACTTATTTTAGGAAGTATAGTCAATAATTAATAATTAATAATTAATAATTAATAATTAGGGTTTGCTGAAAAAGTATTAGTGGTTAGGGTAGGAGTCAGGAGTCAGGAGTAAGGAGGAATGGGAATTATAATTGAAAATGGCAGAAACACTATTTTCAAAAAAGGTAGTTACATCAGAATTTTTGATTTATTCCTACAAAAAAAATATAAATTCCATAAATTCTGGAAATCAAACCTTTTCTCTTCTTTAATATTTATGTTTTTCTTGCCCCTGTTCTCTGTTCCCTGTTCCCTGTTTACTGTGTCATAACTTTAGCAATATTTTATGAAATTGGTGTTATTTTGGCATTGAAGAAATACCTTTGAACAATAATATCAATCCGCCAACTAAAATTGTTATCGCTACACCACCAATCAATAAATCAAGCAAACCAGTATTTTCCATAATTAAATTAAATTTAGGGAATAGGGAATTCATTAATGGATAATGGATAATTACCTCTGGTTAAAACCGTTACGGAATTGAAGATAAGAAAATATCCTAGCACTTTTTTTTCCGTTAAAGGGGTCGGCTTTAAACCAGAATTATTCAATTATTAATTATTAATTATTAATAATTCGGTAAGCTTTCAGTCGTCAGTCATCACCTATTGCTTTTATTGCTTTTTTTTAGATAAAAACTTTATTTTCAACCGCCCTTAAAAGCCGGATATTATTGCTTAGAGCTGACTGCTAATAGCCTGAATGCTTACACAGGAAATAGGGGAATAAACAATTATTTGTCACTTCTAATTCAGCATAACTTTAGGAGTATTAATATTGATATCAAATCCGTTGAATTCAGTATAAAAAAAATTTCTATTTTCAGCTATTACCATATTTATAGATATCTCCATCTCCCCACCCTCCCGACACTCTTTCTCTAATTACCGAAAAATAAAGGTATAAAGCCTCTCACTCGCTGTGGAGAAACAAAAAAAATATTCCTTTTATTCAATCCTCTTCCTTTTAGGGAGAGGTAATTATCAATTATCCATTATCAATTATCAATTATTGAAACCGATACTACCGGATTTGATATGATACCTCCACCCCTGTAGAGTCATTTCAATCTTTGGCCTTATTCAAGCTTTAAGATTTAGTCAATTAACAAGTTTCTTAATACTTATTTTACAAATTATTTTACAAATAGTCTCTAAGAATATATATATCATATTTATTTTTTTACGGTCAATACTAAGTTGACTAATAATCATTAAATTTTTATTTAATTTCTTGATTGTTATGCGAATTAGAATGAATTATAGATACCATAGTAATAGATAGTAATAGTATTTATAAATTTTTCTTGAATATTATTAACGAGTATACAATAAATCTGGAGAAGAAGCGTTAGAACTTCCGATTAAATATTAAATTTACTAATTTTTATTAAATTTACTAATTTTTTTCTATGAGCTATTGCCTTAACTTACATTGCCAACAGCCTCAGAATCCCAACGATGTCAAATTTTGCCCAACTTGCGGTTCAAAGTTGTTACTGCGAGGACATTATCAAGTGGTTAAACCTATTGGCAATGGCAGCTTTGGTAGAACTCTATTAGCAGTAGATTTAGATAGATTTAATATGCCTTGCGTTGTTAAACAATTTTCTCCACAAAATCATAGTTTACTCTCTAGTAATAAAGCATCAGAATTGTTTAAAAGAGAGGCAGAACAATTATCAAAATTAGGCTTTCATCCCCAAATTCCTAGTTTTTATGCTTATTTTGAAGAAGACGAAAATCTCTACTTGGTAGAAGAATTAATTACTGGACAAAACCTCCTAGAAGAATTGGAAGAAGAAGGTGCATTTAGTGAAGAAAAAATATGGAAAATATTATATGAAATCTTGCCATTACTAAAATTTATTCACGAAAAACAAGTAATACATAGAGATATAAAACCAGAAAATATATTACGAATTAATCCGGCAAATTCCCAAAAAGAAAGAGAATGCCAAAAATATCAATTAGTGTTAATAGATTTTGGTGCTTCCAAGCTAAACGGTCAAACAGACCCGAATAAAATGGGTACTATGACTGGTACATTAGGATACGCCGCAATAGAACAAATACGCGGAGGTAAAGCATATCCAGCTAGTGACCTTTACAGTTTAGGCATGACTTGTATTCATTTACTGACTCAAGTACCACCTACTAAACTTTTCGATCCATTTAGTGGAGAATTAATTTGGCGATCGCTTCTAATTGAAAAAGGGATAACAATTAGTTCTAATCTAGAAAATATCCTAGATAAATTAGTCAAAGATTTAGTTAAAGAAAGATATCAATCAGCTACAGAATTACTCATAGAAATTGCTCTGGTTTCTACTAAAAGAGGAAAACCAAAGCCAGAATATCACAATAGTAATAAACCAGAAAAAACATCTTTAGAAAAATCGCAAATACGTCAAAAAAATCCAGATAAATTGTCTGAGATTGATGTGATTGTACAAGCAGAAATTGAGGCATGGAAAAATAGACCTAATTTAGCCAAATTAACAGGATATCAGCAAATAGAAAAATCTGATAATAACAGCGATAGTTACCAACCAATTACCACAAAACTATCATACAATAATCATCTCAACCATCAATCAGAACCAATAAATAATGTCATAGAATTTGACATAAAAAAAGCAAATTTAGTTTCCACACAAACTAAAATTAGAAACTATGTAGAACTTTCTCAGTTATGGAAAACTGTACAAATTATCAATGATAATACTGCTCCTATAAATAGCATAGCCATAGATCCTCAAGGTTTTGTTTTAGCAAGTGGTAGTGATGACAAAGCAATTAGACTCTGGAATATTAAAACAGGACAACTTTTGCATAAATTTTTAGGTCATACTGCTGAAGTATATGCAATAGCTATTACTGCTGATGGTAGAAGAGTTATTAGTGCTGGAGATGATAGAACAATATTGGTTTGGAATCTACAGAAAAAGAGAATTGCTGATAGGTTTTATAGTTATTCTGGTTCTCCTTATAGTCATCGTGATGGTGCTATTTTTGCTGTAGCTATTAGTCCGGATGGTAAAACTGTAGCAAGTGGAAGTGCTGATAATACAATTAAAATTTGGAATCAACGAAATGGAGAATTTTTATATAAATTACATGAACATTTAGATAGAGTTTTTTGTGTGACTTATAGCAAAGTAAATAATATTTTTACAGAAAAAAATGATAATCACATTTTGGCTAGTTGTAGTGCTGACGGTTCTATCAAAATTTGGCAGATAGGTTTTTGTCAAAGTCTGAAGACATTAAGAGGGCATTCTGGCAATGTTTATTCTGTTGCTTTTAGTTCGGATGCTAAAACTTTAGTTAGTGGGGGTGAAGATAAAACTATTAAATTGTGGGATGTTTTTACAGGTGAATTATTTAATACTTTAAAAGGTCATTCTCGTGGGGTTTTATCTGTTGCTATTAGTCCAGATAATCAAATTCTTGCTAGCGGGAGTATAGATGGTACGGTTAAGTTATGGAATTTGCAGACTGGGAAATTATTGGATAGTCTGTGTGGTTATCATCCGGTGCAGTTTAGTCCGGATGGTAAGACTTTGGTTAGTGGGGGTGAAGGTGGGAGAATTTTAATTTGGAGGTTGTAGGCAAACACAGATTTTGACACGGATATACGGATTAAATTCGCATTTTGAGAATTTAATCTCGTCTTGTCAGAGTAGTAGTAGACCATTTCATCTAAAATAGTCCATTAGAATTGTCATTGCCAATGATAGTGTTTGCGGAGCATTCCGTCAGGAAAGCAATCTCTGGAAAATTTCCTATTGCAACATTTAAGATGAAACAGTCCACTACTAGACTAAGAGATTGAAATTAAATAGCTAGCAATGTAAATAATTCATTCTGCTTTTGATTATCCTCTAAAACTGCTTCAACAGTAAACCAATAATTGACAATAAGTTGATGATTATTCAAATCTTCTATTGCTTGTTGAGTAAGAGAAACTCCTTGTAAAATTAAAATTGTTATTGATTCAGGATTAATTGTTTTAGCTCTGCTTAAACTCTTAATGGCAGCACCAACTCTTTCTAAAATACCAGCTCGATCAATACCTCCCTTGATTTCAATAGCAGCAATAATTTTTTCATCTTGATAAACTGCTATATCTGGTTCATCCGCAAATATAATGACTCTATCATCTAGCAAATTTATTGTAGAATTATCAGTCTTTTCATCTGTTACTAATCTTTGTTCTTTTAATCTTCTTTCCAATAGTCCTCGAATAAGAATTTCAATTTTATTTCCTTTGATATTTTGCCATGAACCTTGAGCTTGAGCGCCTGCTGCCATACCTCGCCAAATATTAAATTCACGGGGGTTTATTTGTTCGTCAGCTTCAATAAGATAACTAATAATTTTGTTTAAATGTTGAGAAATTTCTATAGCAATTAATTCATCAGTTAAACTACTACCTTGCTCATAACGAATAATTGGTAATCCAACTTGACTCATAGACTTTTGAGAGACCATTGCCAACATTCTATAATAGCTAACAGAACAGAAAATGTTAATTAAAACTTGGGGATGAGCAAAAACAATTACAGGTTTAATTCCTCGATGAATTACTTTATTCCATGCAGTTTGAGAAATACCTAAATTCTGCAAATTCCATTCTAATATTTCCCCTTTTACCTGTTCTATTTGATCGGCAATTTCTAACATTCTCCATTCATGCAACTTTTGATGAAAAAGTTCACTTTTAGCAAGCTGGTCTAACATCCAAGCTTTTCGTTTATCATCTTTCAAAATAGCTTACTACCCTCAAATTTTTTGCCAAACTACAACACTTTCACGCACCGGAACTCTCCCATATTTACCCATTTGCTGTGAACTATTACCTTTGTAGCGAGCAACAATAATTCTCTCAACTTTAAACCCTACTTTTTCTGCCATTTCAGATAATATTAAATCTACAGGTACTAACTCACCTGCGAACCTAACATTATCAACTACCATAGCAACTTTAGCACCAGGAGCTAATACCCTAGACCACTCCTGAATAACCTGACTCATATCAACAAAATATCCTACTAACATATCAGGAATTCGAGGATTATTTAATGTTTTATCTTCTCGTCGTAAAATATTTACTACTTCAGCAATAACTGGGTGATTTGGAGTATCATTATCGTGAACTTTTGATTCTATATGGGAACGTAAAATACTAAATCGCAAATCCTTCAACTCTTCAAAATTTTTGACAAAATTAAAGCAAAGTTCCAAAGAGTAGATACGAGTATAATCATAACGGTTAGGGTAAGGAGGAGAAGTAATTATTGCAGTAGGTTTTTGGGGAAATTTAACATTACTTAAATCACGAGAATCTGCTAATTTAATTTGAGGTAATTGACGTTTTTTATTTCCCCATAAACTTCGCATAGATAATATATCTTGTTGCGCTTGATATATTTGTTGTCCTAGTATTTCAGTAGGAGGATAAATTTTTTTATCCTTTTTAATTCTTAAAAATTGTCCGTCTTTAGCTGTATAACTACAAGGTTCTAAAATTGATAAAAACAATAGTAAAAAAATATCTTTTAGAGGATTAGACAAAGTTTCTATTGCACTTTTCCACTGACAAAGTTCTGTAAAAATTTCTGTGGAGAATGCTTTTTTAATAATTGCAACATCGGCAGCAACATTAGCAGGGGAAAATTTTCTTACTTTGTTTTTTAATAGTTCAAAATTATTTTGGATATGAGAGGGTTCTACTAACCAGAATAAAGGCATAGTATTAGCGATAAAAGCTGCAATAGGAAGTTTATCAATTGCTACCGCTTGAATATTAGAGTGCATTGCAGTAAATGCTGTTGTTCCCATACCACAAAAAGGCTCAAAAATTAAGTCTTTTTCTGTAAGTTGGAATCGCTTAATAAATTCCTCAACAAGTGAAAATGCAAAAGCTTCTTTATATCGGTATAAACCCATAATTGGCAGAGACTTATTACCGACATAAGATACAAGTTTACCTAGTCTTAATTCTTCTTGAATGATATGTGAAAATTTAGCTTCTATACGGTTTCTTTCATCACAGTTATGTGTAAATTTTTCTGGGGTTTCTTCTTCCCATTCAGGAAATAGACTAAGTTGTTTCATAGATATTTATCTCAGAGGTAGTTGTCAATTTATTAGTAGGGTGATACAGCATGCAGGTGAGGTATCTTTTCCTCATAGGGTAAAAGTTTTAGTTGAGAATTTATAAGGGATTAAAGAATTTTTCTAATTTACTAGACACCTTGCCTTTATGCTATATCGCCCCATGAAAACTATTCTCTCAATTCCACATTAATCTCATTAAGAATTCGACGTTTAAGTTCAACAGACTCAGACCGAGGTAATAAATCAAAAACTTCTCTAAAAGTATCATCTACCTTTTCAAAAGAAACTTGACCTTTCTCATTCAAAACAACTTTTCCTTCTTGATCAATTAAAACAGTTTGAGGTACAAAACCTTGATAATAATAAGCTGGTTTTGTAGAGTCGTCAGTGACAAAATTAGTCATAGCATCTACATTAACAGGAATAAAATCTGCTGCACGACCATAGAATTCTTGAAGTTGAGAAACTACGGTGGAAAATTGTTTACAATCTTTACTATCATCTAGAAAAAATATAAGTAGTGTTGGTCTAGAACTTTTTAAAGACTCTTTTAATGTCACCTTAGCAGGTACAATAGAACCATTACCAGCATAAAGAGCAAAAATATTACCATCAAATTTATCATCATTGAGGCTTGCTAAAGCAGTAGGTGTTGCTATTAGTAGTAAGAAAAAGATTGCTAGTAGAAAACTAAATAAACTCAAGAAAATTTTTTGCGAGGAAAAACGTTGTGTTAGGTTCAGCATAATTTTGATAAATGTTAGGTTTGTTCATTAATTGATAATGAATAATGGATAATGATCTCAAGAAAAACCGTCATAGAATTGAAGATAAGGAAATCTGATTAATGGAGAGTGGATCATAGAGTATATCCTACTAATATGACTTTATGAGAATTTCACGATTTTTATATTACCTGAATATAAGGGTTTCAGGAATAGTGGGATAGCTTCATGATAAAAACTCTCTTCTTATATCTATTATCCATTATCCATTATTATCATATAGCACTATACCACTAGATATTCCATTGAGTCTTTAATTAGCTTTTCCATAACACTCTGACTAACTAAAGGTTTAGTGTATATAAAGTTAAAAGTTATTTTGTCTTGAAAAGTTGAAACATTAACATCAAAAACGCTACCAAAAAGAGTTATTGATGCACCAAAACTAATTTCTTCTAACTCGAACTGACCATATTCAGATGGAATTTTTACTTTGCCAATATTAGCTACTAATACAGAATTAGAATTTTTTTCAGGATTCTCTAAACAGTATTCTAAAGCGTCACAAAAAGAAAAAACACCATTGTAAATTTCTCGTGTTTTTAATTTTGCTTTGATTTGGTCTGTAACTTGTTTTGCCAAATCCCAAAATGACATTTTCTGATTAACTGTGTAAAAACAAGTTAAGGCAGAAATTAAGACTGCCATGTGTTCATCACCAATAGGTGAATTTACTTTTCTTCTCATTTCTACAGGGGAAAGACAACTAAAATAAAAGTCTTTATCTTTTAGCTCTAAATGTTTAGCTAATGCCAACATCATTGCTGAAGAAATAGCTCCTTGAACAGTAACTTTTTCTTGTTTACAACGTTGAATAAGTTGTTGAGTTAAACTGGGATTTAATTGTTTTTGAATAAATCCACAAGTACGTTCTTGATGAGGTACATATTTTTCAAAAGGAAGGGTATCTATTGGTTTAGTTGATGTTGATAATTCTGCATTATTATTTTCTATAGTATAATCATCAATTATTTCTTCCATAGAGGGAGGGTGTGCTAATTTATCAACTTCAGGAATTTGGTTATCTGATACGATTTTTTGACAAAAACTCAAAATTTCTGAATATAAATTAACAGCAGAAATAGCATCTATGACTGAATGATGAATTCTGGTAATTAAATAATTAGTTGTACTTTCTTCACTTGGTTTAATCAGAGTAGCTCTCAGCAAGACTTTTTGATTTTCAAACTTTGTGTTTAACTCATTAACAAAAATAGTTTGCCAATATTCAGGTTCAGAATTCAAAATAACCTCTAAAGGTATTTTCTCTGTACCTTCAGTTTTAAACATTAGGTTGTCTAAAGGTCCGACAATATGAGAATTTAATAGAGGATGCCGAATTTGAACTAATAATAGCGATCGCCTCAAAACCTCTGGATCGAGAAATCCTTTGATTTTACCAACTACCACGACGTGCAATGTGTTGGCTTCGCACTGAACAACTTCCCAGCCTTTTTCTATACTAAAAAGAGGTCTATCATTAGTCATATTTTTATCCTAAATAATAGTGAGGGATATATAGCAAAAATCCCTGAGATTTAGTATGAGACACCCTAGTTAATAAACTGGGTTTATAACCTGAAATATTTACTTTAAAACTTGAATTTTCTTTGATACAGCCGATTCCATCTTAGCTATGACAGGCAAGATGCCTGTGTTACAAAAGTTTTATCATTAATGTTTGTACAAAATAAACTTGAATCCGCTGTAAAACCAGTTTCTACGTTAACTGTAAATTCCTGACTTATTATCTTTTTTATTGTAAGCATTTTCTGCGGAATTTTGTGCAAAGAAGCTTTTATCTTTTAGCTAGATTATAATTACATCAAAAATTATTATTGATATATTTCAGAGAATTTATAGCATAAATAAGTTGCTCTTCAGCTAATATAAGTATTCTTCAAAAAATCCGTACTTAATTCATCAAAAAAACTGATAACTGATAACTGATGAAACTACTCACAAACTTCTAAATATTCCCTGACTTGTGGATGGGTAACAAAATAATTCTCAAGCCAATTACAAGAACTTTTTAACAAATCATTTAACTCTTTCACGCGCCACAATTCTAAATCATTATCTGCTAAAGTTGCCACATATTTACCATCCAAACTTAAACCCTTAGCATTTTCAAATTGAGCTATTTGTCTTCCATTAATATCCCAAACTTTCACTATTCCATCTTTTCCCATACTAATAACCTGTTCCCCATCAGCACTAAAAGTTAAATTTTTCACACTACTGACATGACCTTTCATATCGGTAATTTGATTACCTGAAAAATCCCATATTTTCACCATCCCATTACTATCTCCCGTAGCGATGTAGTCTCCTGATGGACTAAAACTAATACTCTCCATCCAACTAGAAATAGCGCTCAGTTGTAACACAACCTGAAAAGAACTATCCCAAATTTTCCCAATACCATCTTCTCCAGCAGTACCAATATATTTTCCATCTGGACTAAAATCTACATCCAAAACCCTGCCATTATGACCTTTTAACTCAGCCAACTGCTGACCAGAATTATTCCAGATGCGGGCAACACCGTCTTCTCCCACCGTCGCCAAACGTTGTCCATCAGGAGCAAAACTAATCTCTTTTGCCCTACCCTCTGTACCCTCGAACTCTACTAATTCCTCTCCCGAAACTTGCCAAATTCTTGCTTGGCCATTATCTCCAGCAGTCGCCAGACGTTGACCATCAGGACTAAAACTCATATCGCCGAACATACCTAAATATCCATTGAATTGAGCTAAAGGTTTTCCAGAAATATCCCAGATACGGGCAACACCATCAACTGCCGCAGTTGCTAATCTCTGATTATTTGGACTAAAACTTACTGCCCTAAAAATACCAGAATTACCCTTAATTTTTCCGTCGCGATCGCCTTCTAGTTCCCAAATTCTGCCAGTACCATCTTCTCCCAAAGTTAATAGTAATTCTCCATCAGCACTAAAATTAGTTTCCCAAACTCGGCCTTGATGTCCATTAAGATTGGTCAACAAATTGCCATTACTGTTCCAAATTTTCACACTACCATCGCTACCTGCTGTAGCTAGACGTTGACCATCAGGACTAAAACTAACACTCGTGACTATTCCTTGATGTCCAGGAAGTTTCCCTAATAGTTTGCCAGAAACATCCCAAATATTAGCTGCTCCATCTTCTCCCGCTGTAACTAACCTTTTACTGTCGGGACTAAAGCTAACATTCCAGACACCACCTTTAAGTTTCGCTAATAGTTGGCCGGAACGCCGCCACCAAATTCTAATAGTTCCATCCCATCCAGCAGTAGCTAGGAGTTTACCATCAGGGCTAAATATAACTTTTTCCACACTACCTTGATGTCCCCTGAGTCTGGCTAACTGTCTGCCTGATCGACTCCAAATTCTGGCTGTACCATCCCATCCAGCGGTGGCTAGATATTTTCCATCAGAACTAAATGTGACATCTAAGATGCGACCTTTATGTTTTTTGAGAGTGGCTATCTTCTTGCCTGAGATGTCCCAAATTCTCGTAGTGCCGTCTTCTCCAGCAGTAGCTAGGAGTTTACCATTGGGACTAAAGCTAATTTGCCAAATTTGGCCTTCATGGCCTTTGAGTTCTACTTGCTGCTTACCCAAAAAATCCCATATTTTGGCTGTACCGTCGTCTCCTGCTGTAACTAGAAGGTCGCCTTCTGGAGCAAATTTAATTTTAGAGATTTTCCCCTGATGTCCTCTTAACTGGGAAATAGGTTGACCTGAAAATTTTAGGAGTTTAGCAGTACCATCATTGCTAACTGTTGCTAATAGTTGATTATTAGGACTTATGGCAATGTTTTTGATGTTGGGAATTTGGTTTTTTTCGTGAATATTTTTGAGGATTTGTTGTAAGGCAAATATCGGACTTGTGGCGGGATAATATTGGAGGGGGCGGTCGCCTTTAATTAATTCTTGTAGTTCTTTTCCAGTTTGCATTGCTGATAGTAATGCTTCTATTTGTGCATTTTCAAATTGTCTTATCGCGTTAATTCCTTGCCGTTCTAATTTTGTTCCTGTTTGTGCTTCTTGTAGTTCGTATTTGGCTTTTTCGAGTTGATATTCTGCTGTTTGAAGTTGGTTTTGTTTATCCTGGAAAAGTTTTGTTGCCCAGGCAACGCCAGTTATAGCTACGACTGATATTATGGCTAATCCTGCTACTCCTATTTTTAGTTTATTTTGATTGTTTGGAGATGTTTTAAGTTTTTGGCGACTTACTTGATTGTTTGAATTTTGATGATTATTGTTTTTTTGTTTGGGTGTTTCTATCTGTTGTTGTTCTAGTTGATTTTTAGTTTTCTGATGAGTAGTTTTTTGTTTGGGTGTTTCTATCTGTTGCTGTTGTGGCTGAATCAGATTATTACTATTAATATTTTGATTTTCCTGATTTTCTAAATTAGAAAAATTTGCTCCTAAATCGAAGTTTGCTGCTTGATTGTTAAAATCATTTAACTCTAAGGGATTTTCTAGTTGTTTTTGTTCTAAATTAATTCCATCATTACTATTAATTTTGTGATTTTCCCGATCTGCCAAATCAAAAATATTTGCTCCTAGTTGAAAATTTGTCACCTGAGTGTTAAACTCATTTAACTCTAAAGGATTTCCTAGTATTGTTTGTTCTTGATTAATCAGACTATTACTATTAATTTTGTGATTTCCTAGAATTTCTGAGTTAGAAATATTTGCTCCTTTTTGCCAACTTTGTTCCTGACTATTAAAATCATTTAACTCTAATTTTTCCTGATTAACCATAGGAACAGATTGAGATATTTGTGCTAGATATTTTTGTACCAATTCTTGATTAAAAATTTCTGCATAAATAGGACTATATATCTCTAAAAATCCTTGATTAATTTTTCCTAACCCCGACCTTAATAACTCTTTTATCTCCCATTTACTATTACTATTAGCGATCGCATCATTTTTAAATCTTTGATTATTTTCACCAGGAGGTTTTAACCTACCATGTTTTAATAGTTGTTGATAGATTTCTAAATGACTTGTAGATTTCTGTAGATTTTTCAGCAACAAATTTTGTATTTTGCTGAAATGAGGAGGATAGTCTTGTGCATCCCAATTTTCTACCACACAAATTTTCACTAAATCTTCTACTAAAGCCACATCATTATAATTTTCTTCTACTCCTTTGTCTCCTAGATAGTTAATAACTATTTGACATAATTTTTGTGTTAAAAATGGTTGACCCCCAGACCAAAATAATATTTCTTCCATAACTTTTAGTGGCTGTTTTACTATCCCTGAAAATCTGTTCACAAAATGAGCCACTTCTTCTATTTTGAAGTTACTAAGTTCAATATATTTACATACATCTACTAAATTATTAGGTGTTGTCATCCCTAACAAAGCAAATGTTAAACGTTTAAAATGTGGATTATTTGCTCTTTCCTGAAGACAATAATCGATCAATACCCCTAAACTACCCCAACCAGAATTAACAACATCATCATTATTAACTTCATCTATAAAAATTACTATTCTTTCATTTTCAGTCTTTGCTAGTAATACTTCTTCAATAAACAGAAATAATTTTTCATCCGCAGCCATATCTGCCGTTTCTTCCCACCATAATTCCGGGAAATGTCGAGGAAATATAAAATTTTTCTCTAAAGTTAAAATTACTTGATTATACCATTCGTCTAAAGTTAAAAGTTGATTATTCACTCTAGTCATATCTAGAGCAACACAGATAATATTTTCTGTTTGTAAAAGTTGCATTGTGCTAACTTTTAAACTTGATTTACCCGTTTGTGGAGAACTTAATACATAACAATATTCACCAGCTTTCAAAGCATTAAATAATTCTTGGTCTGCTGCTCGTCTGACATAAGTCGGATGATTTGGTGTTAAATAATTACCTACTTGAAAATTGTATTCTTGATTTGTTTGTATATTCATATTTATATTGAGTATCCTCACTCTAGCAACTTTATCAGATGTAAGGTTGAAGTTGTGATTAACTCAAAATTAAGGTTTTGATAATTTATTAGATTTTAAAAAATAAATTATATGTAATCTAGATTAAAAATAGTCATTGCGACGATAGGAAGCAATCTCAGGCGTTGAAAAAGATTGCTTCCTTCAACTCCGTTCTAGTCGCAATGACTTGCATAGAACTGCACCTGCAAGGTATTTTCGTCATTGCGACCGACAGGGAAGCAATCTCAAACCTCAGTTTTTCTTACATCATGCGTAAGTCCTGTTACAATGACTAATCATCATAGATTTAATATTAGATAAAAATCTCTACTTTTCCAGGTTTTATCTTTATAAATCTTGGAGATATTGAGAGTGGCTCTTACTAGAGAAATAGCTTAAGTCTTAGAGTAAATATCAGTAACTGCTGTTTCACCTGCTTTATTTCCTAGAGATTTCCCTAGATTTTTCAAGCTTTCTTTAAATGAAGGATTATCCTTAGCTTTTTTAGCAATTTCTTCTGCTGTTTTTTGTTTAGCTTCTTCAGGATTAGAATAAATTTCAGAAAGTTGGTCTAACAATTCCTGAATTTCTGCTGCTGCCTCTGCCAGAGATTTTTTATCTTCAGCAGTATAGTTATATTGATTTGCTTCTGCTTTACTTTGGTCTCTAGTTACACTAGGTTGAAAAATTATAGGACTATTGAAAGTACCTCCATGTATTTCTAATTTAGATTCGTTTTTAGATTCCTCGTTATTCATATAGCAATCCTAAATGATTTATGAAAAGTAGCCATACATGAAAATTTTGGGAAAATCAAAGGTTTGACGATGTGTAACCAGCTCAAACAAATATTTGATTAGAGTATACCATTTATAGCTTTTCACGAATGAAATAGG
>JBCDJM010000127.1:0-19184 GCA_038747755.1 Cyanobacteria bacterium P01_H01_bin.35 | reverse complement strand
TACTAATTTACTTTTAAAGATTTCACAAACAAAAACAAATGGTGTCAAACTTAAAATGTAAAATAATTGTATGAAATTACCGAATAATTAATAATTATTAATTAAATAGTTGAGGTTAAAAGCTTCCCTTTATTAAGGGAAAAAAATAATATTTCCTTATATCCAATTCCCTCACGGTTTTAACCAGAGGTAATTATCCATTAATGAACGTAGCTTCAAAGTTTTTAGCCTATAAAATCTTAATGTCTGACTTTTTGACTTTCGTGAAATAGTATTAGGACTTGGTAATACTTTCATTTCGAGGAAATATTAAGTCCTTTGGCAAAACTTAAGAACGCTATTCCTGGTGCCTATCAAAGCCCACGTCAGTATTGATATTAGGTAATTCACCTAAAAAGATCAACATCTTTTAAGAAACTAGGTAAGACACTTATAAAATATTGTGATACAATACTTTGCAATTATCACATCTTGTCTTGACTCCTAGCTGAAAAATTAGGTCTCAAACATTAATGATGAGTAAAAAATTAAATTAAGTAGTTAGGTACTTTAAATTTAGGTAAGTGAGATATATTTGAATCTGAATCTGTTGAAATTTAACAAAATGCTGGCTCATTGACCAGACACAGACATCAATAGATAAGATAGTCTTTTAAGCAAATAAAAAAACAAGCCTGATTATCTAAAAAACATCTAAATTGATTAGTAAACTATTTTATTATGAGTAAATCACCAATTCATGCTTTCTTTCTAGGTAGAGCTATTGCAGAAGGAGTCTATGAACAACTAGAAACTAGCATCACCAATACCCTAAGTGGAATAGGTAAATTTGATGCAGAGCAAAGAGAAAACTTGCGTACCTTTATTGACCAAGTTTTAGAAAGAGCAGATAGAGAAGCTCAAGCAGAAAATAACACTAATAATGATAATAGTAACTCTGACGAATTGGACTCTCAGCCTAAGGACTTACAAGCCATAATTGACGATCTAAGGGCTGAGGTAGCTCAAGTCAGAGCAGAATTGCAAAAATATCGTAGTCGTTCTTCTTGACATATCACCGATGTTAGTCTTGAACGACAATACGGGACTCTTCAACCTGCTAAGAAGTTGCCGTATATATATTTAAGTGAATTCCTTTTCCTCTTTTAGATTCAGTATATTATGATGGGGCTTTAATCCCGAAGATGAATCATGTCTTTAAGGATAGGATTTCCAGAACTCAATTCTAAAAAATATCCTCAGCTCATTGTATATTTCTATGAGCTAAATACTTAATAATATCACAAATTATAAAATACTACTACTGTGTCTGTTCTCCTCGATGACATTATTAACCACAATAAACAAACTAACTATACAACTGGAGGCCCAATGACTAAAGCCCCCAGTAAACCCTATAGTCAGAAAGCTTATCGCTGGAACAGAGAAAATTACTCTCGTCAGCGTCGTTACATTGATATTTGGAGTTTCGTTCTCCTTTGGCTAACTTGGCTTTGGGTAGACAAAAAAGATTGGAGCTACCGGGGGGGAATAACAGAAGAAAAGAAAAATCTTAGACGGCGGAAACAAGCTATTTGGGTCCGAGATACAATGCTAGACTTAGGCCCAACCTTTATCAAGTTGGGGCAGTTATTCTCCACCCGTGCTGACTTATTTCCCTCCGAATATGTTGAAGAACTTTCCAAGCTGCAAGATCGAGTCCCTGCTTTTAACTATGAACAAGTGGAGATAATCATACAAGAGGATTTGGGAAAAAAGGTAGATGAATTATATCTGAGCTTTGACCCAGTTCCCTTAGCCGCAGCTAGTTTAGGTCAAGTTCATAGGGCACAACTCCACTCTGGTGAAGATGTAGTAGTCAAAATACAAAGACCAGGACTAAAAAAACTATTCCAAATTGATTTGACTATTCTCAAAGGGATAGCTCGTTATTTTCAAAGTCATCCCCAATGGGGTCGGGGTCGAGACTGGTTAGGTATTTATGAAGAATGTTGCCGAATTCTTTGGCTAGAGATAGATTATCTCAATGAAGGTCGCAACGCTGATACTTTTCGTCGGAATTTCCGTAACTGTGACTGGGTAACAGTCCCTAGAGTTTATTGGCGGTATTCGGCACCACGGGTACTGACATTAGAATATGTTCCTGGTATCAAAATTAGTAATTATCAAGCTCTCGAAGCATCAGGGCAAAATAGAAAGGCTTTGGCAAGAATGGGTGCTGAAGCTTACTTACGGCAACTTTTGAATGATGGCTTTTTCCATGCTGACCCTCATCCGGGTAATATTGCTGTTAGTCCAGAAGGGGGATTAATTTTCTATGATTTTGGAATGATGGGACAAATTAAGTCTAACATTCGGGAAAAACTCATGGATACTCTCTATGGCATTGCTTCAAAAGATGCAGAGAGAGTGATTATTTCTTTAATAGATTTAGGAGCATTACAGCCTACTGGAGATATGGGACCTGTGAGGCGTTCTATTCAATATATGTTGGATAATTTTATGGATAAGCCCTTTGAAGCTCAGTCAATTACGGCTATTGGTGACGATCTGTATGAGGTTGCTTATGACCAACCTTTCCGTTTTCCGGCAACTTTTACTTTTGTGATGCGGGCTTTTTCTACTTTGGAGGGGGTTGGTAAGGGTTTAGACCCGGAGTTTAATTTTATGGAGGTGGCACAACCGTTTGCCATGGAGCTTATGTCTGATGGAAATTCTCAAAATACTATTTTTAATGAGCTTGGTCGTCAAGCGGCTCAGGTTAGTTCTACTGCTTTGGGTTTGCCTGGTCGTATTGAGGATGCAATTGATAAGTTGGAGCAGGGGGATATTAGGGTTCGGGTTCGGGCGGTAGAAACGGATAGGTTGGTTCGGCGGGTTAGTAATGTACAAATGGGTACTAATTATGCTTTGTTGATTAGTGGTTTTACTTTGTCGGCGACTATTCTATATGTTAATAATCAGGCTGGTTTGGCTTTGGTTTTGCTTTTATTGGTTGTGGTAATGGGGTTTGCTTTTATACGGCTTTTGAAGCGTATCGATAGGTTGGACAAGATGGACAAGATGATGTAGACGAATTATTTCAGATATGTTTTTACTTTTTTTATTCCCCTAAACGAATATATCTAAATTGGTGCTTTGCATTATTGGGGGCGGGTTCCTCTGATTGAACGTCGAAATTCCTTAAGTTGTACTGGAATCCGCTCTTATTAAACCTAACCATAATTGTATATTGAATAAATAGTCAAGTGCACAGGCGAGTTAACCCTTCTAAATAAATGGTATCAGAATTTTTTGGGGAATGCAAGGCTAATATCTTAGGATTTTTTTTGGAGCTTCAGACAATGAAGATTTTGGTTGTGGGGATGGATGGTGATCGCTTCTAGAAATTTAGATATGATTGGAACTAAGAGCGTAGGAATATGAAAAAAATTCCTCACCCCTTGATTTTTTTGAGAGCTTCGCAGAATGATTTTGAGTAATTTTAGGTTTTGGTCGCGATCGCTCTCTCATTTAAAATACTCTGATTTTGTGTTGAATAAATGGTCATGCACTTATGCCAACGACCCAATCTAAATAAACTGTATCAGAATTTTTGAGGAAATGCAAGGCTAATCTCTTGGGATTTTTTTTCGAGCTTTAGAGAATGATGAGGAAAGAGAGAATAGGGCACGCCAAGATTCTGCCACGGATGTACAGATAGATTAACGAGTTTATTTTTATTTCTTTTGAAATTCCTTCAATAACCAAGGATAAACTTGACCTTGGTTTGTTTGGCAACTGCGCTGAAGTGCTTCTTCTAACAAAGAAATAGCTAAACCAGGTAAAACTTGAGACTGATTAATTTTTCTACTTCCTCTATTGGCAACTGCAAAAGCAATAATTTCTAGATTCTGTACGTCAACTATCCAATATTCAGAAACATTCATTGCTTCATACAACAAACGTTTTTCACCTTTATCATCTAGTAGGGAAGTATTAGCAACTTCGACGACTAGGGTTGGTGGAGGATAAATATCTAGATCAACAATAGAAGTTCCCCTGAGAATAACATTTGCATTTTCACCAATGTAATAAGAGACATCAGGTTGAGCAGCTAGATATTCGGTTTTGTCATAAACGCCATTATCTAGTCCGTTGAGCATGATGTTTTTGGTGGCAGCAAACAGACCAACTGCTCCAATAAAAAATGCGTGGTCACTAGCATGAGCGCTGCCCACTGGTGGTATTTCGATTCTAAGTTTTCTATTGTGATAGTAAACTTTGGCTTTTTCGTAAGTTGGGTCTTGAATAGTTTGGATATATTCTTGCCAAGTTGCTGTTACCCAGGTGTCGGTGGGTAGTTGGGTTTGGGTTTGGTTCATTGTTGAATAATTTTAATTTTTGGAGATGTCTATTAGTTTGTCAGTTACAGCAGATTTTATCTGAGTGTAGCATAGCGAAAAGCACACACGGATTTGGCCACGGATACACGGATTGATTTGGGAAAGAGAGAAAAGGGGAAGATCCTAGGAATGAGAGACAGGCGAGATGACGCGAAAACCAAAATTTCTGAAGCAGACGTCGATATTGAAGTTGTAGCGCTTGGCACTCCGGCAATCCCTAGAATAGTCCTCCCAGCTACCGCCACGCAGCACTCTTCTATTACTATTTCTCCCAGTTTCCCAGGCACTTCCGTCAGTAGGCGCTCCATTATAGTTACTATGCCGAGTATCCTGACACCATTCCCAGACATTGCCGTGCATATCGTATAAACCAAAAGCATTGGGAGGAAAACTTCCCACATCTGTTGTTCGTCGCCGAGATTTACCTTCAGGAGCATTGCCATAAGGGATCAAAGCATCGCAGTTAAGCAACTCAGACATTACAGTTTCTCCAAAATAGAAAGGAGTAGTTGTACCTGCACGACAAGCATATTCCCACTGACTTTCACTTGGCAAGGCGTAAGTTTTTCTAGTTTTCAGAGATAACTTTGTACAAAACTCTCTAACATTATGCCAATTCACATTTTCTACTGGGCGGTTTTCTCCTTTAAACTGAGAAGGATTTTCACCCATGATGACTTGATATTGTTCTTGAGTAATAGGATATTTACTCATATAAAAAGGTTGGAGAGTAACTTGATGTTGCGGACTTTCATAAGAGTTTCTTTTAGTTTCATCTTCTGGGGAACCCATGAGAAAAATTCCTCCAGGAATATAAACCATTTCTAATTTAATTCCATTACCTAAATCTTCTATTTTTTGCCTAGCACTTCCCTGGGTACGGTTAATAATATTGCCTGAGTTATCGACAGTTAAAACTTCAAAAGTCAATAGCTCTCCTTTCTCTGATTCTGCTGTTGATGGTTGAGATATTTTTGTTGGAGAAGTAAATTGTTGTTTTAGTTGAGTGCTAGGATCAATAATTGATGGTTGAGATATTTGCGATGGAAAAGCAGATTGTTTTTTTCGTTGAGATTTAGCTAGAAGAAGAGACAAAATTTCTCCTGCATTTTTAAACCTTTTGTTAGTTGCTCCAAGAATCATTTTATCCAAGATTTTTCCAACTTCATCACTCACACTCGACTTTAAATAATCTCGCCATATCCACTCACTTTCACTCACATCAAATAAATTAAAAGGCTCTACTCCAGTTAATAAATGAATACAAGTTACACCCAAACTATAAATATCGCTAGAAAAAGTTGCTTTTCCTACTGCTTGTTCTGGTGCAACATATCCCGCAGAACCTATAACAGTTCCTGTTTTTCCTAAAGCAGTCATAGTGGCATATTTAGCTGCCCCGAAATCTACCAATATAATATTATTCTCTGGCGAGATAGAAGCTTGAACTGGATTAATTTTCTCTGGCGAGCTTCTAGCTCGCACTGGATAAAATTGATTATTATTTTTTCTCCTAATAATATTCTCTGGTTTAATATCTCGATGAATTACCTGCTGAGAATGAATAAATTCTAACACGGGCAATAAACTTTTTAATAATTCTAAAATTTGACTTTCATCAAAAGCATCCGACTCTTCTAATTCTTGTTGTAAATTTTGCCCGTCGATAAATTCTTGTACTATATACTGTCGATTATCCTGAGTAAAATATGCTAAAAGTTCTGGAATTTGTGGATGTCTACCTAAACCATCTAAACGTTCAGCTTCTTGAGCAAATAATTCGGCAGCTTTTTCAAAAGTTTTAGTTCCTTGTGCTTGAGGAAAAAATTGTTTAATTACGCAAAAAGGCTTTGAAGGTTTATATTCATCTACTGCTTGAAAAGTTCTGCCAAAACCTCCTTTTCCGATAATTTTTAGAGCGCGATAACGTTCGGCTAAAACTAATTTTTCACCACAGTTTTGACAGAATTTTGTTTGTGGTGGGTTAGGTCTTAAACAGTCAGGATTTAAACATTGAGTCATTTCATTTATTCGGTTATCTGTTATCTGTTATCAGCTTTTTAACTTATTAGTTTATCAGCAAAATTTGTAGGGTAAGTTTGATTTTTTAAATTGCTTATCAGTAATCCCAATAACTCTTTTTATTTCTTTTGGGTGGTTATTGAAAGATTCTAATATCTGAGTCATTAGTATATAGTTTTTACAAAATTTTCATTAAAATTATACCTTGAATTTTTATTTTGGAGATGTCTATTGGATATGTCTAATAGAAAGAAACAGGTAGAAACAAGCTGAAATATTAACATTCCTATGTGGGAGTTTGGAGCAGGGTTTGGAGACCAAACCCCTACCTTAGTTTTGGTGTTCAAGCTTTAATATTATTTTCATGTATCATTACATATAAAAATAGTCGTCTAATTCTGAAGAACTCTCGATTTATTTATGTATGTACCTCTTTGGCCTGGAAAACCATATCCCCTAGGAGCATTCTGGGATGGTAAAGGCACTAACTTCGCGATATTTTCTGAAAATGCCACTAGCGTAGAACTGTGTTTATTTGATAGAGAAGATAAAGAAACACGCTTAACTCTAAATGAAGTAAGTAACTTTGTGTGGCATGGCTATGTTCCTGGTATTAACCCTGGCCAAAGATATGGATTCCGGGTTTATGGCCCTTATGAACCATCCCAAGGTCATCGTTTTAACTCTCATAAACTTTTAATTGACCCTTACGCCAAAGCAATAGATGGTGATGTAATCTATGGTCAAGAAATATTTGCCTATTCTTGGGATGATCCAGAAAAAGACCTAGTTTGCACTTTAGATGATGATGCTCATCTAATGCCCAAATCTGTAGTTATTGATGAAAGTTTTGACTGGGAAGGGGATGAACTACTGCGCATTCCCAACCATGAAACAATAATTTATGAAACTCACGTTAGAGGGTTTACTAAACTACAGCCTGATATTCCAGAAGATTTACAAGGTACTTATGCAGGGTTAGCACATCCGGCAGCGATCGCTTATCTACAGTCTCTAGGTATTACGGCAGTAGAGTTAATGCCAGTCCACCATTTCCTTAAATATCCAGGGCATTTAGCAGATCAAGGATTATCAAATTATTGGGGCTATGACTCGATTAACTATTTCACTCCCTACAGTGGCTATAGCTCCAAGAATACAACATGGGAGTATGTTCAAGAATTTAAAGAAATGGTTAAGGCACTGCACAAAGCAGGAATTGAGGTAATACTTGATGTGGTTTATAACCATACTGGAGAAGGTAATCATCTCGGTCCAACGTTATCTTTCAGAGGTATTGATAATGCTGCCTATTATCGTCTAGTCGAAGATGACCCTCGCTACTATATGGATTTTACTGGTTGTGGTAATTCTCTTAATGTTCGTCACCCCCAAGTATTGAAGTTAATTATGGATAGTTTGCGCTATTGGGTGACAGAAATGCACGTTGATGGTTTTAGATTTGATTTAGCTTCAGCTTTAGCGCGAGAATTATATGAAGTGGATAATTTGGCAGCCTTCTTTGATATTGTTCACCAAGACCCAACCATAGCAGATGTAAAATTAATTGCTGAACCTTGGGATGTTGGGGAAGGTGGTTATCAAGTTGGTAATTTTCCTCTATTATGGTCAGAATGGAATGGTAAATATAGGGATACAGTTAGAGATTTTTGGCGAGGCGAAGACGAAACATTAGCTGAATTTGCCTTTCGTTTTACAGGTAGTTCTGATTTATATGCTTCTAACGGTAGATTACCTAATGCCAGTATTAATTTTATTACTGCCCATGATGGTTTTACTATAAACGATTTAGTTAGTTATAACGAAAAACATAATGAAGCGAATGGGGAAGATAATAACGATGGAGAAGATAATAACAGTTCTTGGAATTGTGGAGAAGAAGGGGAAACAGATAACCCCGATGTATTAAAGTTAAGAAACCGTCAAAGGCGTAATTTTTTGGTGACATTAATGTTATCTCAGGGCGTACCAATGTTATTAAGTGGAGATGAGCTGGGACGTACACAAAAAGGTAATAATAATGCCTATTGTCAGGATAATGAAATTTCTTGGTTAGATTGGGATTTACAAGCAGAAAATTCTGCCTTATTAAACTTTACCAGACAGTTAATTTACTTCCGTCGTCGCCATCCAGTATTTCATAGACGTAAGTGGTTTCAAGGTCGTGCTATTCATGGTTCTGATGTGAATGATATAGGTTGGTATAATCCTGATGGCGGAGAAATGACTGAGGAACAATGGAATATTGATTTTGCTAAAGCTGTTTGTGTGTTTTTAAATGGAGAAGAAATTACTGCTACTGGAGACCGTGGAGAAAGGATCGTTGATGATAGTTTTATGATTTTTTTTAATGCTCATTACGAATTACTAGAATTTACAATTCCTCCTGAACTTCAAGATAAAAATTGGGAGGCTATTCTTGATACGAGTAAGTCTCGTTTTATAGAAAATGGTAAGCAATATCAAGGTGAAGTTCCGATTCCTGTGATGGAACGTTCAATTGTTGTTTTACGGCGTTTGTAAGTTTTTTCTATATGGCATCAAGATTAATGAGAAAGCACTATAGTATTTCCATTTGAGGTGTGAAATAGGAGAAAAATATTTCAAATATGTTTGCGATCGCTAATTTAGACTGTTAAATAGTTGGGGCGAGCCAGGACTTTGGCCAAAATCGCTGATGGCTTGTCCGGCCCTAAACTCGGCAGTGGCGTGCAAGGATTTGCTCCCAGTTGTCGGGCACTCCCTAATTTCCGCAAACGAGCTAACTTTTGTAATTGTTTGAAGGGTTGGCATTGATGTCAATCCTGGCATAACTTCAATCTTTTGTTTTTAGGATTTTTTTGGCAGTTGCTACTTTAACGCCACCTGCAACTTTTGTTAAGGAGCTGATTTACGACATCATGCCTTATCGGTTGCCAACTAACCTTGTTCAGTTACAAACAAACTGTTTTATCGCTCTTCGCGATTACTACGAACTAGCTTTTTTCACCCACCCACAACCAAACTCGACTTTAGACATTTATGGCCTTTTTTTCTATTGACAAGAAAAAGGTTTTGTGGTAATGCTACTGGGTAGCCCAGGTAAAATTGGTTTGGGCGATCGCTTTTAGTGGAGCGGATGCAGGGATTTTTGCTGGTTCCGCAGGCCATAACGTTGACTCGGTTAAAAAGCTCGTAGCGATCGCTACAAACCTCACAATTTTCCTTTTTCAATTAAATTATGACCTCATCCAACAATTTACTGCCTCGCTTCCTAAGACTTGCCGTCGCTAACAGTTTCTCCAATTTAATGGTTCCTTTAGCAAGTTTAGTAGATGCTGCATTTTTAGGACATTTGGCAGACATCGATTATCTAGCGGGAGTGGCTTTAAGCTCTGTGCTGTTCAGTCTTGTTTACGGCACCGTTAAATTCTTACGTCTGGGAACCACAGGACTTACTGCCCAAGCTCAAGGGCGTTCTGACCAAGATGAAGTCTTGCTAACCCTATTACGCAATGGTTTAATTGGCCTGGTAATCGGATTAATTATCCTACTGTTGCAGCAACCGCTACGGGAAATAGGATTTACCCTGCTCAGTGCCACCCCATCAGTTCTGGAATCTGGCATAGACTACTATAACGCCCGTATTTGGGGCGTTCCTGCCGTACTCATTAATTTTGTACTGATAGGCTGGTTTATGGGAAGAGAGCAAGGAACTAAAGTCTTAGTATTATCTGCCGTAGCTAATGGAGGAAATGTCATACTAGATTACCTGTTTATCGTAATCTGGAAATATGAGAGCGCGGGGGCCGGACTGGCAACGGCAGCCAGTCAATACTTGATGTTATTGGTAGGATTAATTTTCATCATCTTTGAAGGCTGGTTGCTACAAATTCCAGGAGTAGTTGGACGCATTTTCGACACGAATGCCCTCAAAGTAATCTTTAAGCTCAATGCCGATCTATTCTTAGCCCGTTTGACTTTTATTTTAACTTGCTCGTTATTTACAGCTATTAGTGCTTCCCTTGGAACTCTCGTACTGGCAGCCAATACTTTACTCCTACAAGTGTTGTATTTAGCGGCTGATTTCGTTGACGGATTATCCTTTGCCACTGAAAGTCTAGCAGGGAGTTTTCGCGGGGCGGCAGCAAACGAAGAGTTAGCTCCCTTGCTAAAAATGACTGTAGGAATCAATTTGGGCTTATGGCTTATTGCTGCCTTAATGTTTATCCTATTTCCAGATCCTGTATTTGGAGTATTGACGAATCATGGAGAAGTCATCCAGGAAATTCATCGCTATTTTCTCTGGTTGCTTCCCGTTTTAGGATGCTGGTGTCTCACCATAAGTCTAAATGGTTATTTTCTTGGTTTAACCGAGGGAACGCTCGTTCGTAACAGCATCGTTAGTGGTACTCTTATTGGATTTCTGCCAGCGGCTCTGGTAGCTTGGCAGTTTGACAACGCTCAGATACTATGGTTGGCATTATTGTTATTTCTAGTGGTGCGGACTATTATATTGGGGATTCGAGTTCCCAGTAGTTTTGAAGAAAAAGAAGTCGAATTTATCGGAGCTAACTACTGAAGCCGAATAATTGGACAAAATTAGATAAATGTTAATAAATGTTGAAAATATGCTTGTTATCTACTATCATACATTAACATCATCCTAATCATTGTCAAAGACTTTTTTTCATGGCTTACCAATTCAAATGCAATCAATCAAGACCAAACTTAAAGTTAATAATAAGCAAAAAACAATACTTGCCAAACACGCAGGTATAGCTGGTCATGCTTATAACTGGGGATTAGCAAATTGCATTTCTGAATACAAGGAAACCAAGAAACTTCCTAGTGCAATCACTTTACACAAACGTTTAATTGCTAGGGACGTTGCATGCAACGTCCGTACAAAGTGAAAATCCCTGGTATTATGAAGTCTCAAAGTGTGCTCCCCAGCAAGCATTAAGAGATTTAGAGAGGGCATTTAAAAACTTTTTAACTATTCCCAAACGTGGATTTCCCAAGTTTAAGAAAAAGGGATATCTAAACGTAGCACGGACATCTTGCCCGTGCATTCCCGTATTTGAAGATGTTAAACCGTTAAAACAGTTTCCGTACTGCTAATACCTTCGTTTGCATACTCTTGTAGGACCGGTTGATAAATTTCAGGGATGGTAGGATATTTGAGACCTGTAATCTCTAGAGAGCCTTCGAGTAACCTGCTGGCGACCATAGCTGCCGTTTTGGAAGTCATTTGCGAACAGATGGAATAATCGCCAGGCTTTGCAGAAGGATTAGTTACAGAAATAATGCGCTCTTTTCTGTCTGGATATTCAACGAGCAGATCGTAGTACATGATAATTCGATCCATGTCTTTATCTCCTTTTTTATAAACGTCCAGTCTTTCAACCAGTAAGTCGGAGATTACATCGCAATAAGACAGGGAATCTTTTGGAGGAATAATCGGTTTGTCATCAAACAAACCCAGCCATTCATAACGCATAATAACATCGTGGGAAACTCGCATTCCTAATTTCCCTGCCGCCGATGCTTTAGCATCGCCATTTTTGGCATCGCAGAGTTCCAGTACGATTTCTTGATAAGTTTTCGACATCAGATCGGGGCGCGATTGTGTATCCGAAAAACCAAGCTCAATTAGCCCCTGGAAGGTTTCTCCCCAACCCGGATACCTTAAGGTTCCATGATAGAAGTTTTTAACATTCTCAATGCCGTAAACTTTAGGATACAGATATGCTCCAGAATCTGAATTGGGACGAGATTCAAAAGTTCCTATATTAGGGACTTCAACTGTCTTGGTTTCTAAATAAATTTTGTCTCCAGGGATGGCAAATCTCTGAGAATCTTTGATCCAGTCTCCAGAACCATCTTTGACTTTAACCGAAGCAAAAAGCGATTTTTTAGGAGCCCAAAAGCATTTATAAGCAAAGGGATTAACATTAGGATTAGATGGCAGTACGCCAACATGATACCAAAGATCGATAATCTGTCCTCCTTTGGCACGCACGCTATCAATCAGCTTTTTACCAACCATACTGCCAAATCCCGGATCTGTGCCGGCTTCTGTCACAATAACAATGCCTTTTTCTTTGGCTTTTCGATCCAGTTCTTCAAATTCTTTTTGAGTTTTAAACAGGTAGCCGATATGGCAGGTCATAATCAATGACACCCCATGTTTTAGGCAATATTTTGTAACCAGAGGCTGATAGGGACCGGGTAGAAAGCTGACGACAATACTACTTTCTTTTATCAATTTATCGAGATCGTTATTTTCGGGGTCAGACAAATTAATCCCAATTTGAAAAAAACTGCGGTTTGTCTGCTGGTTAACAATTTCTTCTGCGGTCGTCTTATTTCTGGATGCTACGATAATGTGGTAGCCTCCTTGGTTAAGATAGTCGCACAGGGGAGCAACTGATACTCCCGAACCCAATAATAAAACGTTTTTCATCTTCAGTTTCCTGCTCTATAAAACCGATACAAAGCGTCATATAACATGACAATTTGACGTTTACTTCCTGCTTCTACTGAGGCCGTCGGCGGTTACTCATCCACAGGCATTCACGGTCGAACCGACCGCATTTCTTAAATTAATACTTGCGTTTAAATCTCTATCTATTGACAACCCACATTCTGGGCAATCATAAGTTCTCACATTTAACGGCATATCTTGGACGTGACCGCAGTTAGAGCAAGTTTTTGATGATGGAAAAAACCTGTCAACTACTACTAACTCTGAACCGTACCATTCGCACTTATATTCAAGCTGTCTTCTCAAGTCATAAAATCACTATCTGATAACTGATTTTAGCCAGCTTATGATTAGCTAACATACCGCGAACATTCAAATCTTCTATAGCAACACTGCCGTAGTTTTTGGCTAAGTATGTTGTCAATTTATGAAGTGCGTCTTTACGGATGTTTGCTACTTTTCCATGCAATCTAGCTATCTTCAGTTGTGCCTTTTTCCAGTTAGCAGAACCTATCTCTTTATTACGATTTAGGTATTGCATTCTAGACAGCTTAGTTTCAAATCTGCGATAAGATTTCACACTTTCAAATACTTTACCATCACTTAGTGTAGCTAAGGTTTTCACACCTAAATCTACACCGATAACATCAGTTTTTTTTGCCGTAGTTATGCCATTAAATTCATTGTAGGGGCGGTTCGCGACTCGCCCCTCCAACTGAGATACCAAACACCCGCGTGCCTACGTTTTTTAGTTAGTGGCGCGAAAGGTTCGTGTGTTTTTACAATACAAAAAAAAGGTAACTTGTGAGACCAACCATTAAGTTCTATTGGTTTTCCACAATTATCTATTGTGAATGAATCCGACCTACCTTTTTTCTTAAACCTTGGGTATTTTCAAGGGCCCTTTAAAGAATATGCATGAAGGCTTCACCTAAATTGATGAAAGCGTATTGGTAAACTCTAGACGATAAATTTTTCATCCAGGGATATAAAGCCTTTGTGTGATTGGTAAAAACTTCTCTGAGCTTACGGGTATTAGGCTTATAACCAGCTTTGTAAGCAGCATTCCACAAACTTAAACTCCAATTATAACACCAACGTGAGTAGCCTGCGTGTTGAGCCATCAGAGTTTTCTGCTTGTTCCACGAGTTTGAGCTTCGTTCTAATGGATTTCATGTTATGTGTGTTTTGTATGCTCCGCAAACAGAGTCTGTCTAATAGTACGCTTTATAACTTATTATATCGCTATTCTTTGATTAAGTCAATGCTCTCCTTATTAATGGTTAAATTTGGGTCATCTTAGATAAATTCGACTCGGTTTTACGGTTTAATCATCTTTTCTGCCGGTCTATAACATCCTTAATTATGAATAATTAGAGCAGAGCAAACTTTCCTGTTTATTCATAACAGCTTGCCAACACCTTTGCCGATAATCGGTATAAAAATAATCCGTCTGACCTTCTTGTAATTTGCTAAGAACCCAGAGTAATTCCCGCAGCAGAATTGCATCCTGGTGGGCGGCAAGTTTATCTCTATTTAGAGGTATTGGCGAATATGCTTGGAGGAAGAGCTTAGTTTGCTCGTTATCCAAGCGATGAAAATTAATAAATCCAGCTAGATCGGAATAAATATCGTTCATCCCCGCCATTTCCCAATCCAAGAATATAGTTGTTTTACCTTTTAAGAAATGTCCGTAGCAGAGGTCGTTATGGCAAAACCGCAAATCGCTTGATCGCTCGTAGGCATCCAATTTTTTTCTAGTAATTTCAAAAAATGGTTTAAATCTGCTGATTTTCGAAGAGTTTTTTAATGAATGCCAGTAGCGATCGAGTAAATCTGCAATTTGATACCTGCGATCGATAGCTGTTAGTTCGTGAATTTTACGGATGGATTCCCCAAAGCTTTTCAGCGCTGCTGGGGTTCCGATCTCTTTAAAACTCCAAGCTGGCACGTCGAGAAACTCAGTAACTATTGAATTGGTTTTTGGCTCGAAAGCAATCGGTTTTGGTCCCAACCCTGCACGATGTACTTTTTCTAGTGTTAAATATTCTGTTTGCCTGTTAATTCCCTGCACTTCCGAATTATGGCAAATTTTTATCAAAAAATTGCCTTTATCTGTATCAACTTTAAAGTTTTGATTGTTTTTTCCTTCAGTTAATTTTTGGATTCTGTTAATTACTATGTTTTTTAAAAAATCTATCTTAGAAAATACCTTTTCTAGCTGATTCATACTGTTTTTAGCTTTTCATAGCTTGATTTGCACCCCACCTTTATTAATGGGGCTAGCTCTAATAACGAGGCCATCAATCGAGATAAATTGTACTCGATAGTTTAAGCTCAGGTTAAATTTAGGTTAACTCTAAAATAAGACCGCCAAAAATCGCTAGAAATTAACAAAAGTTAATATTAGAGGGTATTATAGCCATTTTTTAGACGATCGCCCCCTGCCGCCCTCCCCCAAGCGATCGCTTTTTCTTCGCCCAAATTATTCAACTTCAGATATTTATGGCCTTTTTTCGCCAAATCTCTTGTTTTTATTGACAATAAAAAAGTTTTGTGGGATTTAGATACAATCAGAAAGATGGTCGCGGCAACTAATCGTCAGCCAGCGTTGCAGTGAAATTTTCCTGATAATCTTTGACGGACAGGGGACTAAACCCTCTAGTAAATACATGACAGACCAACTGAAATTACCAGAGTCAAACTCTTATTCAACTGAAGTTAAAATGGCTTATGTCGCCATCTTAGCTACTCTATTTATTACTGCTTTCATTCCCATCTTATTTCGAGTTAGCGAAAGCTCCATCACCCCTAATGCGACCATATTTAATCGCCTTTGGATCGCTACCGCAATTCTAGGATTATCGAATGGAGTATCGGCTTTAAAAAGGCGTTCGCGAAGCCTTGCGGATGCAACATCGCTTTCCAACTCGCCTCCGATTAAAATTTTTCCCGACACTCATAACCTTCTGTTGCTGCTAATTTTGGCAATAGTTTTTGTAGGTTTTCAACTCCTATTTCTATTTTTCGCAGTGCCATAACCGCCATCTTTATTAGTATCAAAAAAAAACGTTAGGATTGCAACTATGATTGATATATTGCAAAAACTCTGGCTCTAGCATAATATGTTGGCGATACTGCTAACGCAACGCTCCGCGATCGCTAATTTGGACTATTAAATAATTGGGGATATTTAGAATTTCTTTTGAGCTAAATTTACTGATAATTTCTCCCCGATTAAATTCAATCATGGAGTGTAGGGATTTGCTTCCAGTTATCTGACATTCCTGGATTGCTGCGAAGGAAGAAACTTTGGTAATTTTTTTAGCATTTTGTATCTTTTTTGATTCAACCATTATTTTTAACACTATGAAGTTCAACAGTTAATAATTAACAATTATCTTCTCTTCAAAATCAGGAGATCCAGCCAAATGATTTTTTTAGATTTTTCTCTAATAATAATGGTATAACTTTAAGGATTTCCGTTCCGAAATGCTCCGCATTCATGTCGCGCGCGCAGCAAAACAGCTATCAGCTCAAGTCAAAACTATTGGCTATAAAGGATTTTAATTTTATCAATGTCCTAACACTTTTTTGTAGTGGTATAAAATACAAACAAATTATACCTCTTCAGGTAGAAGAATTATTTAATTATCTAAAATCATCTATGTATTTAGAGAAAATTCTATCTAACATTGAACCTCGAAGGAGAATATAAACTTATGTGAGCTTTGGCTTTACGGAATTTTATGAATGGTAAAATACCAGTAGAACCAATGTCAAGTCAAAAATTATCTTAGTCATGTAAAGTATACTATGGCAATCCTATCTGATTCGTGAAAGAAACGAGCTACTTTAAGGTATAAGTCAGGAGGGAAGGGAGAAGCAGAGAGTTTTTCAGAAATTCCCAAAATAATCTAAAATCAGAAAATAATTTTATCTGGTATTGTAAAGTTTTAACACAAATATAGTCAAATATAGTCATTCATGTTAATCTATAGACATGAAACTCTCAGACTATGCCAAAAAAGTAGGAATAAGTTATCGAACAGCCTGGAGGTGGTGGAAACAAGGGAATTTAACAGGTTATCAATTACCTTCTGGTACAATTATCATCACCGATGAGTACAATTGCAAACCAGATATGATAGCTTGCATTTATGCAAGAGTGTCCAGTGCAGAAAACAAAAATAATCTGGATAGACAAGCTGAACGCTTAACAAATTATGCCATTGCCAGAGGGTATAAAATCTATAAAATAGTGAAAGAGATTGGCAGTGGTTTAAACGATCATCGAAAACAATTGGCCAATATCCTAGTCGATCCCAACTATAATGTTTTGATTGTCGAACATAAAGACCGTTTAGCCAGATTTGGTACGAATTATATAGATATTCTGTTAAAAGAACTAGGTAAAGAAGTTGAGATTGTTAATTCAAGTGAAGACAAACAAGATGAGTTAATGGAAGACTTAATCGCTATTATTACATCTTTTTGCTCTCGAATTTACGGTAAAGTCAGATCAAAACGAAAAACAGAAAATATCATAGCTGAGTTAAAATCTCAGGGAGGCAGATGAAGCTAGCGGAAAGACATATTATCAAGAGAGGACATCGATTTTGGACAGAGATCGATGATTTATCATGGTACTCCAAAAACCTGTATAACTCAGCTAATTATATCATCCGTCAAAACTGGCTCTATGGTCATGGCTATCTCAGTTATAATCAGATGGCATCTGTGATGAAAGAGACTGAGCAATATCAAGCAATGCCAGCCAAAGTAACACAGCAAGTTTTAAGAGGATTAGACCGCAACTGGAAATCTTTTTTCCAGGCTTTGTCTGCGTGGAAAAATCATCCGGAAAAATTTTTAGGAAGACCAAAAATACCTGGGTATAAAGATACAAAAAAAGGAAGAAACCTGCTAGTTTATACTATTCAAGCTATTAGTAAAGTAGCTCGTAGAAGAGGAAGAATCAAACTTTCAGGTACGGCAATTGAGTTCCCGACTCAAGTTGCTGAAGTAGCCGCAGAAGTGAGAATAGTTCCTAAATGTGATTGTTATGTAATTGAGGTGATTTATGAAAAATCTGAACAGTTGTTAACTCCAACTGAAAAGATAGCAGCGGTAGATTTAGGTGTAGATAATTTGATGGCTGTAACTTCAAATCAACCGGACTTTATTCCTTTGTTGATTAATGGCAGACCCTTAAAAAGCATAAATCAATTTTACAACAAACGTCTCGCTCAGTTAAAATCTTTGCTATATGCGAACTTCAAAAAGTTCGAGGCGAATCAGTAGGTTAACCCGATGTCGCTTACATAAGATAGATAATTATCTTCATCGCGCGAGCCGTCCTCAAAGTGAACCTGTTAGTAAAACTTGAAATAACGACTTTAGTGATTGGCAAAAATCAGGGATGGAAACAAGGGGTAAACTTAGGGAAAGTAAATAATCACTCATTTGTGACCATTCCCCACTCCAGATTGATTGACATGATAACTTATAAATGTCAATTAGTTGGAATCAAGGTGATTCTGCAAGAAGAATCCTATACCTCTGCTGCTAATTTTTTCAATGAAGATCCGATCCCAGTCTACGGAAAAACAAGTGAAAAACCCCAGTTTTCAGGAAAAAGAATTAAGCGATGCAGCGCGGTCTTGGGGGTTTCCCCCATGAGCGACTGCATCAAGACAGCGAGGTTTAGATCGAACTGATGGAGGAACTCTTTGTCAGTAGTCATGTGAATGGTTCTTACAATATTTTGCGAAAAGCATCTCCCTTATGCGTTTAACCGCTATGGGATAGAGAGGTGCGTAGTTCACCCCAGGAGAATTAATCTCTCAAAGTAAAAGTGAAGGGAATTTCTGCGCCGGAAATCAAGTCTGTCTATATTTGACTATACTTTTACTAACTATTAAAAGCCCTAGGAGTCCATAAATCTATGAAAGTCGGTAGCCATTATTCAGCAGAAACAAATAAATGCCAATTTACTGTCTGGGCACCTCTACGAGAAAAGTTAGCTGTACATATCGTTCATCCCCAAGAAAAATTAATAGCTCTGCAAAAAAATGAATGGGGATATTGGCAAGGAGAAGCAAAAGACATTCACCCGGAAACTCTCTACTTTTACCAACTAGACGGAGAAACTGACCGACCAGACCCCTCCTCTAATTGGCAAACTCAAGGAGTACATGGTCCCTCAAAAATAGTAGACCATCAACAATTTACCTGGAATGATACTTCTTGGCAAGGTATCCCCTTGGCAGAAATGATTATCTATG